>JANLWR010000975.1:0-9616 GCA_031364625.1 Deinococcales bacterium
ATGCGCGGCGGGCGCGTGGTCGAGTCTGGATTGACCGATCAGGTGCTCGAAGACCCGCAACATGCCTACACGCAGCAACTTGTTCACGCAAAGTTATAAAGCAGATAGTTTCAATTCCAAATTAAAACCATGAAAAACACGAATCTCGAGTACAATCCAACCATATTTTTCGTAGGGGTGAACCTTGTGTTCACCCTGCCACAAACGTCGAATTTCACATCAAATACAAAATACCCGAATCTCGAGAACCCAAAAAATGAATACCCTGTAAGGGCGCAGCAAGCAGCGCCCCTACGCAGGAACGGTTGTGTATTGTTCGCAATGTTTTGGGGTTCAAAATGACCCAACTTTCCGTCACCCCCACCATCCATTCTGGCGCTCGAGTCAACGCGTCTGAGCTTGGCGCTTGGACTGAAATTGGGGCGTTTTGCCGAATTGAAAACTCGAGTTTTGGCGATTACAGCTACATCGGTGAGCATTCGCAGGTGGATTACTCGAGCATCGGGAAGTTCTGCTCGGTTGCAAGTTTTGTGCGCCTTAATCCTGGCAATCATCCGCTCGAGCGTGCCAGTTCGCATCATTTCACCTATCGGGCGGCAATGTTTGAACTTGGTCACGACGATGCCGAATTTTTTGAGTGGCGACGCTCGCATTCGGTGCATGTCGGTCACGATGTTTGGATTGGACATAATGCCATAGTCATGGCTGGGGTGAACATCTCCAATGGTGCGGTGATCGGGGCGGGTTCGGTCGTGACCAAAGATGTTGCGCCGTATTCGATTGTGGCGGGCGTGCCCGCCAAACCAATCCGTCAGCGGTTCTCGGAGGTTGTTGCCGAAAAACTCGAGCTTCTAGCTTGGTGGGATTGGTCGTCTGAGACCATCAAAACCAGGCTTCCAGATTTTCGAGGCGATGTTGAAGGTTTCCTTGAGAAATTTGGTGGATCGTGAAAATCGGTTTGATCGCGGATGTTCACGCCAACCTTCAGGCGCTTCAAGCCGTCTTGCATGATCTGCGTTGCGATGGCGTGGATTTTATTTTGTGCGCGGGTGATCTGGTGACTTACGGCGCGAACCCTGGGGAAACCATTGCGCTGCTTCGCGCCCACGGCATTCCAAGTGTGCGCGGCAATTACGATCACGCGGTGGCGTTGGGGCACGAGACAGCCTCGCGGCAACTTTCTTCCGAACGCACCGAACCCCTCAAACGCGCTGCCATCTGTTGGACCAACAAACACCTCGAGCCTCGAGACAAATGGTTTTTGAACGGTTTGCCGTGGCGCATGGATTTTGTTTTTGACAGCCTGCATGTGGCGGTGCTTCATGCGGGCATCGAGTATCTGGATGCCTGGTACGACAGCAAAGACCTCGAGAAATTGACTCTTTTGGTCAGTCGGGTCGATGCCGATGTGCTGGTGCTCGGTCACACCCACGAAGCCTTCGTTCGTCAAATCTCTTCCAGAATTATTGTCAATCCTGGCGCGGTCGGGCGCAGCATCGACGGCGATACCCGAGCCGCTTATGCCGTGCTCGATACCGAATCGCTCGAGGTGAATCATCACCGTATCGAGTACAACATCCATGATGCGATTTTTGCAATTCAGCAAAGTGGGATGCCTCTCGACATCGCGCGAATGGTCGGGCGCGGCGTGCGGCGGATTGAAGATTTGGACACGCTTGTACCCTCCAGGGCTTTCCCCCAAAGGATGCGAACATGATTTTAAAACTCGAGTCGTTCAGCAAAAGCTTTTTGATTCACCACCTCGGGCGCGAGGTGCCGGCTTTCAATGGTATCGACGTGAGTCTCGAGGCTGGGGAAATGATGCTGGTTTCGGGCGCGAACGGTGTCGGCAAGAGCACCTTGTTGCGCTGTATCCACCGTTCGTATCGTCCCAGCAGTGGCAGCGCCTGGTTTGAATCGACACGCGGTTTGATAGATCTTGCCAGGGCAGCCGATGAGGACATCGCCTGGCTCAGACGGCGCGAGATTGGTTACGTCGCGCAGTTTTTGCGCCCTCGCCCCAGGGTCAGTGCGCTCGAGTTGGTGGCTGAACCCTTGTTTCAACTGGGCATGTCGCGCCCGAGGTCGCTCGAGCGTGCCGAGGAGATGCTCGACACTTTTGGTTTAAAACCCGAACTCTGGCAGGCGTACCCGAGCACGTTTTCGGGTGGCGAACAACAAAAAGTTAACCTCGCCCGCGCCCTGATTCGCCCACGGCGTTTGCTGCTCCTGGACGAACCCACCGCATCGCTGGACGTGCAAGCTCGAGCCGCCTTAAAAACCAGACTCGAGCATCTGAAAACGGATGGCGTTGCCATGATCGGCGTGTTTCATCATCCAGAGGACATGCAGGGTTTGATTGATGCCACGCTCGAGATTCGCGGCACGCATGAATCTTTAGAATCCCCGCTCGAGGAGCTTGATTATGTGGCTTACTGATTTAAAAGTCGTTCTGCCAGATCGGGTGATCGAACGCGGTGCGATACGGCTCGAGGAAGGTCTGATTGCCGAAATTATTGAGAGCAAACCAAACCGCACAAGCTCGAGTTCTGTGGTTGATGGCAGGGGCTTAACCGCCATTCCAGGCATCGTGGACATTCACGGCGACATGCTCGAGCGCGAACTCGAACCGCGACCCGGCACGATGTTTCCTGCGAAACTGGCAGTCTTGGAACTGGACAAACGCCTCGCGGCGAGCGGCATCACCACGGCGTTTGCCGCCGTTGCACTGTCCGATGGTCCAGGTTTACGTTCGGAGGCTCGAGCCAAAGAATTGATCGAAACCATCCACGAACTGCGCCCACTGTTGAACATTGACATGCTGGTTCATGCCAGATTTGAAGTCGGCACCGCCATCTCAGCACCGTTCTTGAAAAAATTGCTTGAGCGAGATTTGGTTCAGATGGTCTCTTTGATGGATCACACGCCAGGGCAGGGACAATTTCGTGACCTTGAGACTTACGTCAATTACATGGTCAAATGGCTTGGCACTGACCGCGAACAAGCCGAGAACACTGTCAAGGCAAGATTGGAAGAATCCCAGAGTGTGCCTGTGGCTTGGAATGTAGGGTACGAGATTTCAAAACTTTGTCTCGAGCGCGGGGTGGCACTGGCAAGCCACGATGATGACACCAGCGCGAAAGTGGACATGATGGATGGTTTTGGCGCGACCATCAGTGAATTTCCGGTCACACTCGAGGCGGCACAAACTGCCAAAAGCAAGAATATGTTCGTGGCAATGGGCGCACCAAACGCACTGCGCGGGGCTTCGCATTCTGGCAACCTCTCGGCGCTCGAGGGCATTCGGGCGGGTGTGGTGGATGTGCTGGCTGCCGATTATTACCCTGCGGCGTTGTTGCAAAGCGCCTACAAAATTGCTCGAGAAAACATCTTGCCACTCGAGCAAGCCGTGTCCCTGATTACCAAAAACGCCGCACAATCGGCAAATCTCTTAGACCGTGGACGACTCGCGTCTGGGTTAAGGGCAGATTTGGTTTTGATTGAAGAAACCGAACACCCTCGAGTTCGAGCAACGTTCAGGCAGGGTCATGCGGTGTACTCGGATGGCGTAGTTGGAATTCCCAGTTTTTCTGAGGTGCTTGTCGGTGCAGACTGAACTTACAATCCAGACATCGGTTCAGAATCTCGAGTTGTACACCATTCGCCACCTGAGTTTAGATGATCTTGGAATCCTGGCAGACCTAGAAGCTCGAGCCAGCGATTACAGCGTTTTCATGACAGGCATTTCGCCTCAAGCTGACGACGTTCGTGCCTTGTTTGAAACATTTCATTACGATCAAGTTTTTGTTTTTGGTGTCTTTCTCGAGTACCAACTTGTTGGTGTTTTGCAAGTTTTTAACCTCGAGATTGACATGGATTTTCTGGGCTTATTGTTGATTGATCCTGCCCATCGACAGGCTGGTTTGGGGACTCGAGTTTTTGAAACCTATAAAATCTGGGCGAAAGATCGTGGTGTGAAACAAATTTTTTTAACCATACCGCTCGAGAATACGGTATTTCGCTTCTGGTTTCAGCTCGGATTTGAACCAACCTCGAGTGACCCAATTGCGGTGAGCTTTGGTTTGAAAACTCAAGTGATGCAAGAAATGCGACTCGAGCTTCTTTATGACCTGAATTCGAGTTAAAAGCACCTACAGAATCCTTTACTTATATTCTGCTCGAGCAATGAATGTAGATCGCTTTTACCTGAACTTCGAGTCGAACCACCCTTTGGTTTTATGGGAAATTCAATTGTTCTTTGAAATCAAAAATCTCTCATAAAAGCCTGACCTCGTGAAGAAAATTGTCCAGCACGCTTAGACAGACACTGTCATACTATATAAAAGGAAGTGTAAAGATAAATGACTGAAATCACTGTAATCTACGTGATTTAGGATTCGATACATGCCGTGTTTAACGCGTGTCTTAGTCTACGATCAAATGATTTTCCCTACCAATTACGCCCTGTGTGACGTACAACGCGCCAAGAAATTGCGCGACGCCCTCGAGCTTGATACTGGGACACCAAGCTGACGCCATCCCTAAGGCGCTTCGGTCGCGCTCGAGCAGTGGCAGTTTGCGCCGCGAAGCCAAATCAAACTCAAGCCCTGTCCAAGCGTCAGACTCGAAAAGCTGTTGCTCGAGCGTCAGACTCGAGCACTGACTTTTTCTTAAAATTCAGATTGGATGTTTTCAACATTCATTCCGGGTTCTGTCACTTTGAGCAAAAACCGAGTTCTGTCAACTCGAGCAACAGTTTGATTCGCTCGAGCTGGGTATTTGTTTTGAGTTGATTGTGTTGTTCGTTGAATCTCATGGTGATATTCAGTCCAAGTTCAGCTTCAAATCAATCTGGATTTAGTTCGTGTTGGTACTTTTACTTCATAGATTGTGCTGGTAAAACGACCACATGGGTTGTGAAGCACAAGATCATCAAAGGGAGAACAAACATGGACTGGATTGTCGCAATTATTGTCGGTGCTTTAATCGGTTGGATTGCCAGTATGGTTGCCAAAACAGATGGTCAGCAGGGTGCACTTGCCAACATTGTCATTGGCATTTTGGGTGCATCGCTCGGACGTTGGCTTTTTGGTAATGTTCTCAATATTGGTGGGGCGACCGTGGCAGGTTCGTTCTCGGTGATTGGTATTTTCTGGGGCGTTTTGGGCGCGATCATTCTGATTTTTTTGCTGCGCTCGGTACGGGTGCTGCGTTAATTTATTGGGCTAAATTTGATTGGGCATCAAGACGAATACTCACGACGAACATGGAGAAGCCGTTTTGTTCTCCATGTTTTTTGACCCTTCGCACTAAGCAAATTACCTTGGAGGTTTTTTATGTACACCGCAGAGGCAAGCGTTATTGTTCAAGCAGATTCAAATGTGACCTGGGCTTATGTGTCCAATTACCAAAATTTTGATAAATTCATGTCCAACGTCGTTGAGATCAAAATGCTCGATGCAAATCAGAGCCAGTGGCACATGTCAGGACCGCTGGGCATTCCAGTTTCTTGGAAAGCCGTGACCACTGAACTGAACGTTCCCAGCCGCTTGGCTTGGAAGTCACTTGAGGGTTCGCTCGAGACGGACGGTTTTATCAGTGTCAAACCCGAAGGTATGGGTTCTAAGGTCACGGTTCATGTCAATTACAATCCGCCGCTCGGCGCAATCGGAGAATTTTTTGCCACCCTTTTTAAAGACCCGCAAGCCATGCTCGAGCACGATTTGGCACAACTTGACGCCCTGATTTCTTCGGGTGGAAACCTGGCTGCCGTTCCCAATCCTGACAATGTGGATCAAACCACTGGCGGTATGGATGGTTACGCTCGGGTGGCGCAACGCGGCGAAAAAGTGGTTGCCGTTGGTGGTGTTCCAATGCCTGGTGGAATGCTTGGGTACGGCGTGGCGGCAATCGAGGGCAGTCCCGATCTTGATCCAGACGTGGATTTAAATCCAAGCAATCCAAATGACAAGCGCGACCTTGCCGAGAAACTTCGCTGAGGGTAGGGACTCGAGTTTTGAACTGAAAATTTAAACCTCGAGAATCCAGATAACAGTTGATCGTTCGTATCTCAAGACAGCAGAACATTTTGTTCTGCTGTCTTTTAATGTTCCTTCAGCCCTCAAACTCGAGCGTCTGTGATTGAATTTTTGGTCTTCAGCCCGACTTCAGTCTGGGGTCAAGCCAGCCCAAATTTGGTTTGTCATATTGAAGCGGTCTCGCAGTAAACATGACAAATGCGAGTCACAGGAGGCTTTTTTATGGAACGAGTAACCGCTCTTTTTGAGGATCGCAGTCGCGCTCAGGCTGCCATCGACCGACTCCGCAATGCTGGCATTAGCGACTCTAAACTCTCGATTGTTGGCGCTCACGGCATAGAAGCCACCAACGATAGTGAACAGATGATGCAAAAAGATGTGACCGACGGAGCTACCAGAGGTTTGGCGGTTGGTGCATCAGCCGGAGTCTTGTTTGGTATTGCGGCGGCATTGATTCCTGGTGTTGGACCGTTTATTACCGCAGGCGTGCTGGCTTCAACCTTGGGTGCGGTTGGTGGCGGCGCGGTGGCGGGTGCGGTGGTTGGCGGCGTCACGGGTACACTGGCAGGCGCTTTTGCTCAAGCGGGTTACGAGACGGACGAAGCCGATTATTATGGCAGCGCCATTCAAAAAGGTGGCTATATGGTTGCGGTGGATGCCACCGATGCCACCGAAGCCATGAAGGTACGCGAAGTCTTGAACACGTCCGATGCTCGCTATTACGAACGTGCCAGCAACACCATGATGGGCAGCAATTCCGGCACCAGTTCGACTGGGGTAAACCGTTAAGCCAAAAAAAATCTACTTGAATCTCGAGAAAACCGCTGCCATTGGTGGCGGTTTTTTATGGCTCGAGTTCGTTCAAATTGCTCAGTAACACGCCTTAAGCCGCTCTGAAGTTGAGCTTCAGCTTGACGCCAGCTTTGAAATGTAACCTCAATTAAATCTGTATGAGATACCGGAGGCTTTATGGTTTACTTGCAACTGGCACGACAAGAATTTCTTGAGGGTACGGGTTCTAGTGTACCTGCCGAAGCCGTCGAAAGTGGCGAGCGTCTGATTGAGCAGTGGTGTGACTGTGTCGAGTCGCACCGCAGGGAATATTTTGATCTGACCGATAAACGCGGTGCGAACAAAATTTCTGGACGGTCTGGCAGAAGTGTTGTCACACCCAGGGAAGCTCGAGGGACGAGGTGAGGCTTGCGTATTCTGGCTTGGGTGTTCTGGCTTGGGTTGATCGTCAGCTTGGCATCAGGATACAAGCCTAGAATACAATTTATGAAAGTTTGCCGTAGCCATGTCTGAGTTCAATATCCTGGTCGCCGATGACGACCCCGGAATTCGTCATTTCTTGCGGCGCGGTTTGCAACTCGAGGGTTACGGTGTGCTGGAAGCCGATTCGGGTATGGCGGCGGTCAAAATGGCGGGTGAGTCCAAACCCAATCTGGTGATTTTAGATTGGATGATGCCAGGACTTGATGGTCCTGAAACCTTGCGGCAAATTCGGGCGACGGGCGCAACCATGCCGATCATTTTCTTGACCGGTCGAGACGGGACGAGCGAGGATGGTTTGGCGCTCGGTGCGGCAGATTATTTTTCAAAACCCGTATCGTTTGCACAGCTTGTCGCACGGCTTCATACTTTACTGCCTTCAATGAATTTGACGCACCAAAACAATTTGATTTAACTCGAGTTGCTGTTTGTATCTTGTACCAGTGGCAAGCGAACGATGGCGGTGGTCGTCGCGCCCAGCTCGCTTTCCAGTTCGACCGTGCCGCCGTGTTGTTCGCCAATCCAACGGGCAATCGACAAGCCCAGCCCAGTGCCACCAGTCTGTCTCGAGCGTGAGGTGTCGGTGCGGTAGAAACGCTCGAACACCCGTTTGAGGTCATCCTGACTGATGCCTTGACCCGTGTTGGAGATTCGGATTTCGGCATGGCTGCCCGAGCGCTTTAACTCGAGTACAACCCGTCCGCCTTCGGGGGCGTACTTTAAGGCATTGTCGAGCAAAATAAAGGTCAGTTGTTTGAGTTTATCCGCGTCGCCCAGAATCGTGCACGGCTCGAGTACAGGATGCTCCAAACTGCGCCCAGACGCCAAATGTTCCGCCTCGCGCAAGGTTTCCTCCAAAATCGGCACGAGTTCCAGGCGCTCGAGGTGCAAACCGTCGCCCGCGTCGCCCCTTGCCAGTGCCAGCAGGTCGTTTGCCAGCCGTCCGAGCCGTATGGCTTCACGGGCGCTTTCGTTGATCGAGTCCTTGCGCTCTTCAATCGTCATGTTCGGAAAACGCTCGAGCACTTCAAGGTTGCCTTGAATCACCGCGAGTGGGGCGCGAAGTTCGTGGGCGGCATCTGCCAGAAAGCGACGTTGACTTTCGGCGAGCACACGAAGCCTTTCTTTGGTCTCGGCAACCACCAGTTCGCTATTGTAACGGTCGGTGACGTTGCGGTAAAAGATCGTGATTCCGGCTTGAACGGGCACAACGGAAATCTCGAATTGGGTCTTAAGCGCAGGATCATAGGCTTCAAATTCGAGGGTGATACGTTCCTGAATGGCTTTGCGGTAGTTGGTTTCAAAAACTGAATCTTTTGCGTCTGGGAACAACTCCCAGAAGTTACATCCAAGCATTTCTTCCCTGCTTAAGCGGGTTAAACGTGCGCCAGTCGTGTTGACATAGGTCACAATCCAATCATGACTGACCGCGATCAGTCCATCTTTCAGGCTTTCAAAAATAAGCTCGGTTTCGTGCTGCAACCTCTGGCGCTCGAGTTCGGTGCGTTTCAGGACATCAATCCCAAATAACACCAGCACCGCGCCGTTGGTTTTATCCTCGAGTGTGCGGTACGGACGAATCCGCAGCAAAAACCAGCAGTCATTTTCGTCTTGCACTTCAAGGTCGCTCGGAGTGTCCGACGCAATCACAGACTTGATCAGGTCTTGCAAGTTGACCGTCCCGAGCGAATGACGAACCTGCCCAATGGGTAGCCCGATATCGCCAGCCCGCAACCCGAGGGCTTTCTCGGCTTGCGGGGTAAAACGCCGCACGCACAAATCCGCGCCAACAGTCACAATGCCAAGTTCGACACTCGCCTGAAAATTGAGATGGTCTTCGTTTAACAGCCGCAATTCGGTATTGCGTTCGTTTAGTTCGTCATTGATGGTTCTCATCTCCTCGTTGCTCGACTCGAGTTCTTCTTTGGCGGTCTCGAGTTCTTCGTTTAAGCTCTGCATTTCCTCGTTGGCAGACTGCGCCTCTTCGTTGCTGGACTGTAATTCCTCAAAGGCGGCTTCGCCCTGCTCCTGAATGAACTCCAAGTATTCACGCATCTCGAGAAGCTCGCGGTTGAGGTCAGTGACTTGCTGCGTCATTATCTGAAGCTCGTCGTGGCTGTCCTTACGCGTGACCGTTCGAGGCTGTTTGATTGCCGCCTTGGTGGCGCTCGGTGGCATCTCGAACAACACCAGCAGGCAACCAGATTCTCTGAGCGGCACAACCTCGAGATTGATGGTTCGTGCCGCGCCCCCATGAACAAAACGCACCCCTTCGGTTCGCAGCGCTCGGTTTTCTTTTTTGACCC
>JANLWR010000007.1:0-5447 GCA_031364625.1 Deinococcales bacterium
GTCTCGGCGGCGTTACGATATGTCGGTCTGCCGCAACTGGATTTTTTGTCGTTCGACACCTGCCTGATGGGTGGACTCGAGCCATTGATGGAAGAGGCAGACTTGGCAAGACTCTATCTTGCCAACCCAGAAATTGATTACGGTGACGGCTGGGATTACTCGGCGGTGCTGAATTACCTGCAACAAAACCCACAAAGCAGCTTGACCGATTTTGGAAAAGCTGAAGTCAGAGCTTACGCCGCGCATCACAGCAGCGACCCTGCCGATCTGCAATACCGCGCTCACGTGGCTTACGACCTATCCAAGGTTGAGAATTTGAGCAAAGCGGTACAAAACTTTAACACCGCGCTGCAAACCGCCTGGGAAAGTGAACGCAATACCCTGGCTGGCGTACGAAAAAACGTGCTCGAGTACGGGATTGACCCCGAAGACCCCCATGCCCCGAGGGATTTTATTGATCTTGGAGATTACGCGACACAGATCAGCAACACCACCAAAAATATTGCCTTAAAACTGGTCGCCGGCAGATTGTCTGATGCCATTGCCGCCACCGTGATTGCCAAAACCACAGGCTCGAGAAATGAACGCTCGAGTGGACTCAGCGTTTACTTGCCTTCCAACAACAGCAGTTTGCTGCCAGCCCGAGGGGTCGAGGTTTACAACGCCTTGCGCTCGAGCCAGAGCACCAATTGGAAAGATTTTGTCCAGACTTGGACAGACGCGGTGCGTTTCAACCGAGACCGCCCGGAGTTGAGCATCACTGGCACGGAAAACCCAGATACGGTCGCTAAAAACTCGCCGACCAAAATCAAATTCTCGGTCAAAGGCGACGACGTGGACACTTTTCACCTTTCGGCGGGTCAAGCCGTTAACGGCGCGTACAACCTTTACGGCGATCTGATTTATACCAAACAAGATGCAGGCGATTACAGTTTCAAATGGGACGGCGGTTGGTACGTGGTTTCCGACGGCACAAACATCGATTATTATTGCGGATTTTACAACAACGCCGACGAACCACAAATGATTTCCAACGCCATTTACAGCGCCCCAAACGGCAGAAAAATCGAGGTCGGCATAGTCTTTGATGAAGAAAACTCGAGAATCACCAGTGCCCTGGATTTAAGCGGCTCGAGTCCCAGGGACATCACGCTCGAGCCTGGTGGACGAATTGGATTTGAATTTATTCAACGAAACGCCAACGGTATTGAGCAAAAAATACCGACGGGTCTAAGCGTGACCATTCCAAAAGAGGGCATCACCGCGCTCGAGGTGGAGTGGAAGTCACTGCCCAAAGGCACGTATTCGGTCAATATTGGCGCAACCGATTGGGCTGGCAACGAAGCGGTCAAAGAAGTTCCCGTGACCGTCAAGTAGTTCAGCCACACTGCTTTCGAGCACTAAAATCAGGAATTAAATAATTTTTTAAACTTTAGGTTTGTTGTTTTTGTGAGATGCAACGAACCTGATCTCGTTGTCCCCGAAAAGTCCTTGCGGACGGAAGACCATGACCAAAATAAAAATCAGTCCCAAAGCAATCTGCGACGCCCCGAACACGGCGGGAAGTTTGACAAAACCGAGGTCAAAACCGCGCTCGAGATTGCGCAATAACTCGGACAGGATGGTCACGATCACGACGCCCAGCGTTGCGCCCGTCAGGCTGGCTTGACCACCCAATACCAACATGGTCAGTTGCGTGACCATCATGGCAATATAGAACGTGGCTGGCGAGAAACTGACCAGATAATGTGCGTAAAGTGCGCCGCCAATGCCAGCGAAAAAAGCGCCAATGGTAAAAGCGATCAACCGTGTCGGCAAAACTTGAATTCCAACGCCTTGCGCGGCAATGCCGTCCTCTCGGGTGGCTCGCATGGCACGACCAAACGGCGAGTACGCGATTCTCGAGAGAACCACCAAGGTCACGACCAGCCAAGCCATCACCCAAGCGAGCGTGGTGAAATCTGGAATTCCTGTGAATGTCCGCGCCCCTCGAGTTAGGGTTTCGGCGTTAATCAAGACGTTGTTGACAATCACCAGAAAGCCGAGCGTGGCGACGCTGACGTAATTTCCAGACAGCCGCATGAGTGGAATGCCAATCAAAAACGCCACAACCGCACACAGCAAACCAGCAATAATCGTGGCGGGCAAAAACGGTAAATTGTAACCAGCCAGAAAACCAGGCAAATTGGGAAGGTACGCCAATTTTTTAGTCACACTGAGCGTCAAAATTCCACTCGAGTACGCGCCCAACGCCATAAAGCCAACATGCCCGAGTGAAAATACACCCGTAAAACCGTTAGATAATCCAAGACTCGAGACGAGAATGATATTGATGCCCATAACAATCAGAACTCGAACGAAGTATTGCGGCAAAATATTTGGCAGCAACAAGGTGAACGCCAACAGTGCTCCAAGCGCGATGATGAGTCTCGAGTATTTCACAGTTTGACCTCTTGCTTGACGCCAACAATGCCACCCGGTCTAAACAGCAAGAACGCGATCAGCAGCGTAAAAACAATCGCGTCGCGGTACGCTCCCAGTCCCCATTCGCTGGGCAAACTCTGAATCAGTACCTCGAGCGCCCCAAGCACAAAACCGCCAATGATTGCCCCAGGAATGCTGCCGAACCCGCCGATGATGGCGGCAACAAAAGCCTTTAAAAGCGGGGTGAAACCCATGTGCGGTTCGACCACACCCGCCTGTGCCGCCCAGAGCACGCCAGCCAATCCGGCAAAACTGGAAGCCATGACGAACGCCACGACGATCACAGTGTTCACGTTGATGCCGACCAAATAACTCGCGGTCAAGTCCTCGGCGGCGGCTCGCATTCCAAGACCGACTTGGGTGTTGCGCACAAACCATGCCAGAAATAGCAACGCCAGCAGGGTCAAGCCAAAAGTTAAAAGATTGATGCTGGTAAACGAAATCCGTCCGTCCGCCAGGTTAAACGACGCGTTCATCCAGTCAGGCAACGGGAAATTCCGTGGACTCGAGGTAAAGAGTAAAATACCCAGATTCTCGAGAATGTAGGTTAAGGCAACACTGGTCAGCAGCATCGTGACATCGGGAGCGCCGCGCACCGGTCGGTAGGCAATGCGCTCGATGATGATGCCCACCAATGCTGAAATGACAATACCGAGCAGTACCGCCAGCAAAAACGGTACGCCAGCCAATTGCATCACCAGCGTTCCGAACGCGCCGACCATCATCATGTCACCGTGGGCGAAATTGGTTAAACGCAACAAGGAAAAAATAATCGACAGCCCAACCGCCACCAGCGCGAACATGCTGCCCTGCGAAACGGCGTTGATGATCTGCTGCAAACTATACTCGAGAAGGTTCATGCCGCCCTCGAGTCATGGAGGGTTGCGCCGCCCAAATAGGCTTGCGCGACGCGCTCACGATTGGCGCGGAGTTCACTGGCGCTGCCCTCGAGTACGATTTCGCCAGTTCGCAGCACATATGCACGGTCTGCCAAGTTCAGGGCAATGTTGACGTTTTGTTCGACCAGCAAAATGGTCGTGCCAGTTTTTTTAAGCTCACTCAGGGTCGCAAAAATTTGGCGCACGATCAAGGGCGCAATCCCAAGGCTGGGTTCGTCGAGCAACAACATTTTAGGGCGGTTCATCAACGCCCTGGTTAATGCCAGCATTTGCTGTTCACCACCCGACAGCGTGCCAGCCGTTTGGGTTTTGCGCTCCGACAAAATTGGGAACATTTCAAACATCCGGTCTAAATCGGCTTGAATGTTTTCTTTGTCGGTGCGTTGACTCGCGCCCAATCTCAGATTCTCGAGCACCGTCATGCCAGGAAACACCCGCCGACCTTCGGGGCTGTGCGAGACGCCCAGTGCCACAATTTGGGTTGGGTTGAGTTTTGAAATGTTCTGATTGGCGTAACTGATGCTGCCCGCCTTGGCTTTGACAAGTCCCGAAACGGCGCGAAGTGTGGTGCTTTTTCCTGCACCGTTCGCCCCCAGCAACGCCACCACCTCGCCAGATTTCACCTCGAGCGAAACATTTTTGAGGGCACGAACCGCGCCGTAACCAACCTCGAGTCGCTCGAGTTTTAGGAGCGTTTCACTCATGCGGCTACCTCTTCGCTTGCGCCCAAATACGCCTCGCGCACCTTCGGGTTGGCTTGCACCTGGATCGGCGTGCCTTGACCGATGGTGTTGCCGTAAGCCAGCACTTGAATGCGTTCGCAGAGGTTCATGATTAAGTCCATGTCGTGTTCAATCACAATCACGGCAACTTTATATTGATCGCGGATTTGACGGATTAACTCGAGAAGCGCCTGGGTCTCAGAAGAATCCAAACCTGCGGCGGGTTCGTCTAGCATCAATAATTTTGGGCGTGTGGCGAGCGCCCTTGCAATTTCGAGGCGGCGTTGATCGCCGTAAGGCAGACTGCCAGCTTTATCGTCTAGTCGTTTCTCGAGCCGCATCAATTGCAAGATCTCGAGCGCGGTGGCATCAATGGCGCGACCCTGTAAGTTCATATCGCCAAACAAGGCTTGCGCCAGGTTGATCGGTTCGCGCAATTGCGCACTGACGCGAACGTTCTCGAGCACGGAAAGTTCTTTAAAAAGCCGTGTGCCTTGGAATGTTCGGGCAATGCCTAGCCTTGCGATTTTTGCGGGTTCTAAGCCGCCAATTTCTTGTCCTAAAAATTGAACCGAACCCGACGTGGGCGCGATAAAACCACTGATAACGTTAAACAGCGTGCTTTTGCCACTACCGTTTGGTCCGATCACGCCAATCAATTCGCCAGCTTCGACCCGCATCGAATGGTTTTGAAGCGCCACCAGTCCTTTAAAGGCTTTGGTCAAGTTGTTGGTCTCGAGCAAAGGTGGTGCGCTTGGCATTGGTGAATATATCACTTTCTGGCGGGAAATTTTCTTGCCATTTTAGAGGCACTCTTAAACCCTGCAAAAGGAACAGGCATCAGTCCGAAGCGCGTGTTAGACTAAAGCTTAATCGAAATCGTAAAAAATAGAGTCGTAGAAAATCTCGAGTACCCGCACTTTGGATACCATGAAAAAATCCTTAACCGAACATACTTTCAAACGATACCTCCAAGCACCACTCGAGAAATATGCCCAAGCGGTCAAATCATGAGGCGTTTGGCGATCATTAATACTGGCGGAACGATTTCAAGTCGCCCAGACGAACACGGACTGGTCAAACCCGACGCCAAGGTCAATCCGCTGATCGACATTCCTGGACTCGAGCAATTTGAGATAGGGCAGCACCAACCATTCAACCTGCCAGGACCTCACATTACCTTAGATCACATGCAGCAATTGCGTTTTTTAATCCAAGAACTAGCCCCAAAAACCGACGGCATTGTGGTCACGCACGGCACAGACACGCTCGAGGAAACCGCATTTTTTTTGCACCTGACGCTTTCCACCGACACGCCCGTGGTCTTGACTGGCAGCATGAA
>JANLWR010000010.1:0-5909 GCA_031364625.1 Deinococcales bacterium
CCAACGTGAACGATTTTATTGCAGGAATTCAAGATTTAGAGCGTGCAACACCCGAAATGCTCGAGGTTGTGGGTGAAGCAGTCTTAAAAGCCAAAGCTCGAGGTTGACGCCTCAAATCACGCTTGATTCAAAGCTGACCTGCCACTGCTTGCTCGAGTTTAGATTGAGGCTTACAATCGGTTTATGCGCTGGATCATTGGTACGCTGACAGCCTTAATTACCGGGTTCGTGTTGGCACAAGCTCCCATGACTGCCATCGGTCAAGGTCGCACGCTGCGTCTCAAAATTGGCGCGGTTTGGCACAGTTACAGCCTGTCCGAAAAACGGGTTGATGTGGACATGGATCAGGCAAGGGTTCTGGACTTTCAACATAAAGCCGGATTCACTTATGTCCTGCTCGACGTTGGCGGGGCATCGCACCGAAACTTTCCAATGTCCCAATGCGGGGCAGGAACGGAAAGCAGCCTGGTTTGGTTGCGCTTCAAAAAATGGCATTTGCTCGAGATTCGAGCCGTCAAATACGAATCGTGCTGGTTGACCATCGAGCCGGAGAATCGCTTACGGCTGGGGACACTGTTAACAATCGCGTTTTCTGACTTTCACGTCAACAAAAACAAAACCGTGACGTACAACTACGCTCATCCTGAACGCGGTTTGAGCCTGAGTGGGCAATTGATGCCACCCTTAAAATAAATCAAAAAACTCGAGATGCAAAACCTGCACATCTCGAGCGACAAACTGATGTTTTTTACCAAGCGTAAGCTTCTGGAGCTTCGCCACCAGGTCCAGGGAAAATCTCGTCCAATTTCTTTAAAGATGCCGCATCAAGCTTCACCTCGAGCGACTTTAAATTCCCATCCAATTGCTCGAGCGTGCGCGGTCCAATGATCGGCGCAGTCACCACAGGGTTGTGCAGCAACCACGCCAGCGCGACATCGGCGGGTGTCTCATTCAAATCTTTGCACAGCGCCTCATACGCCTCGAGCTGCGGACGGTGTTTTTCGACCCGCGCCTGAATCGCCTCGCTCGAGCGGCGACCCTCAGCAATTTTTTGCAACACGCCGCCCAGCAAGCCACCCGCCAGGGGACTCCAGGGAATAAGTCCCAGCCCGTAAGATCGACAGGCTGGAATCACCTCGAGTTCGATCTGGCGGTTGTTCAGGTGGTAAATGCTCTGTTCACTCACCAAGCCCATAAAATGCCGCGACTTTGCCGCCTCGTTCGCCTGCGCGATGTGCCAACCCGCAAAGTTACTCGAGCCAACATACAAGACCATGCCCTGCGCGACCAACCATTCCATCGCCTGCCAGATTTCTTCCCAGGGCGTGTTGCGGTCAACGTGGTGCATTTGGTACAAGTCAATGTGATCGGTTTTGAGGCGTTTCAGGCTGGCTTCGCAAGCGTTACGAATGTGATACGCGCTTAAACGCCCGTCGTTCGCACCGTCGCCCATGCCGCCGTAGACTTTGGTCGCCAGCACAATCTTCTCGCGCCGTCCGCCACCCTGCTCGAGCCAGCGCCCAATGATCTCCTCGGTGAACCCAAGACTGATTTTGCGCCCATACACATTGGCGGTATCAAAAAAATTGATGCCCCGCTCGAGTGCCGCGTCCATGATTTTAAAACTGTCGGGTTCACTGGTTTCAGGACCAAAATTCATTGTTCCGAGGCAGAGACGGCTGACTTTTAAACCACTGCGACCAAGTTGAGTGAATTGCATAAAGCCTCCTGCAAAACTGGGTACAACTCGAGAAAGACTGCTTAACGACTTTCGGCAACTTGTCGCATTTCCAACCAAACTTCTTTGACCACGCTCGGTACTGCACTGTCAGGCTCGGTCAGCATAAGCCGTTGATACGACTCGAGAAACGCACGACGGTAACGATGGAAAAAATGTAAAAAGTGTTTCATGAAACCGAGACAGTCCAGAATTACAAATTCAACACCACCCGTTTCTTCGTACAAATTCTTGGCAAATTCGGCAACATCTGGATTGATGGGCGCAGTGGTGATGAAAATATAATTTTGAATCGAGTGCCCAATCAATTTCTCGATAGCTACACGCACATCCTCAGTGGTTACTGGTTTATCTTTTATTTCAAAGGCGGTAACAATTTTGTTCTCGGTTGTGAGCACCACTTCAATATCGCCAACCGCGCCAGTTTGTTTATCGGCAGCATTATGCCCCGCCAGTGAAAGCGCCGTTTCATCAAACGCCGAACCCACCACCTCATACGCCGCAGCCACCAACAAAACAGGTAATCGACTGGTGTGTTTTTGTTTTAGATGCTGTTCGATCAACGTTGCAATCTCGCCGCTCGAGAGTGAAAGTTCACCCTGAGATGCGTTTAAGTTCGCCAGCAACGATCTAAACCGAAGCTGTTTCTCATCGCGCAAGACCACCAACCAACGCAGGGTTTCGGCTAACAGGTCACTGGCAGTTAAACGTTCTTGAAACACTGCGTCCAATAGTTGCAATGCTGCCTGATAAATGTCTGGTTCTCTGCCCTTTAAATCTCGATCTGGGGTGAGTGCCACCGATTGATTTCGCAACGCTGGCGTCAAAAAAGCGGTTGTTGTATTGCAAGGCAGGTCATGAAGTTGAATAAATGCCGTCAAAAATTCTTCATCATAGGCTCGACCCGAAAAGGAATCGCTTGTACCAATTTCAGTGTACGGTTTACGAATATCTAACATAGGACGATGAATCTTTGCCAAGGCGCACGACAACACCAATCGTACCAAAGCACGGGTTTTGGCACGACAAATCACTTCGATCAAACGTACCAACGCGGCATCTTCAATCAGTGGTCGCTCGAGAGAGGCTAATCCGCGTTGAAAAGCGGTGTTGAGGAGTTCTCTGGGTTCCATGTTTGACTCAATTCGATTCTTGGATTTGATGGGATAAAATTCATCCAGACCACTTCAGTGCGTTCTTGTTTAACACTATGGGCTATCTTGGAAGGTGCTTGGACACAATGCCAGTCAGCATAAAGTTCTGCATACAGTTCGTTGTGATAGCCCGAGAGCACAACTTGTCCTTGAACACCATGCAAGGTTTTTGCCAATGTCCTATGGTCGTCATCGGTCATTTCAAAACCGTAAGCTCGAGAGTCACCCCGACTGCTGTGAACATACGGTGGGTCGCAATAAAACAATGTTTCGGAAGAATCATAACGCCGAATGACCTCAATCGCTGGCGCATTCTCGATTTGTACCCGTAACAGTCGCTGAGCAATCAAAGACAAATCTTCGATACTGCCCAACCACCTTGAAACCGCCCCAGCCATACCCGCCCGTGAAGTTAAAACGCAGTGTGCCCAACGCCCAGCACTGGCTGTTTGCGCCAAACCCGTGCGAACTTGACGCGCACGGACAAAAAAACGCCTTGCACGCTCGAGATCAGTTAATCCCACCTCGAGCGAACACGCCAGCGCAAGTTCTTCCCTGGAGAACGGCGTTAAACCAATCGCCTCTGACAGTGCTTCTTTTTGATTTCTCAGCACACGAAAAAAATTAACAACCTCGCCGTCAATGTCATTGTACGTTTCTATCGGAGACGGTTCACGGTTGATTAACACTGCTGCCGAACCACCAAACACATCGCAAAAATGTGTGGCAGTTGGAAGCAGAGGCAACAACCAATCCAAATGACTGTATTTACCACCGTACCAACCAAACGCAATCAGTTTCGCCACCAGACCAGTCTATCAGGATGCTTCAATAGCGCCAGTGTCTTGAAAGACGCTACTGCTTAAACGAAACCACTTCACCTCGAGCGACCTGCCGTTGAGGTGAATTTTCTGACAGTTGCATCAGTTCAATTGGGTTGCCGTCAGGGTCGGAAATCCAAGCTTGCATGTTCAAATCCAAACCCATTTGCGGCTCAATCTCAATTTTTACGCCCTTTTCACGCAGCATTTCAACATCACTGACCAAATTATCCGAAGCCAAACAAAGGTGCTTAAAACTATTTTGCGGATTCTCGAGCGTGCCGCCCGGGAACAACTCGAGAAAGCGATCTGCGCCGATGTGCAAGTACACCAGCATGACAGAACCGTCGTCATGGTTCAGGCGAAAAGATTCTTTTAATCCCAAGATTTCGTAAAACGCCAGGGATTTCTCGAGGTTATGAACGCAAAAAGCCGTGTGTGCAAGGTCTGTAATCATGATTTATTCTCCGTAGGAAATCCAAATGTTTTTAACTTGAGAGGCTTCACGTAAGAACTCGCGCCCTTCGCCTTGAACAACATCCAACCAATCTCGAGCTTCAAGATTAAAAGTGCGCTTCAAATTCGCGGCACTTGCCCGTTCGATCATTTCGGCATGTTTGGCGTGCCAGACCGCATCCACATCCAAATGATCCGCCAAAGTTTTGGCGAGGCTGCTCGAGTCACCTGTAATAATATTCACCACGCCAGCCGGCACGTCCGAAGTCTCGAGCACGCTGTAAAAATCGGTCGCGGCGAGCGGGTGCGTTTGGCTTGGAATGGCAATCACGGTGTTGCCCATTGTGATGGTGGGTGCGACCAACGAGATCAAACCGAGCAACGGGAATTCTTCGGGGCAGATCAAACCCACCGTACCAATCGGTTCGTTCATGGCGAGCGCCACTCCCCGAATCGGCACGTTGTGAATTGCACCATCAAACTTATCCGCCCACGCCCCATACGTGAACAACCTCGAGATACAAGTTTCCACCTCGAGTTTCGCCAGTTTTTTGTTTCCCGTCATGCTGGCAATCCGCGTCACAAAATCAGTTTCTCGAGCCGAAAGATTCTCTGCAATGTAATACAGAATTTGTGCTCGAGAATGGGCAGTTGATTTTGCCCAACCAGTTGCGGCGTTCGCGGCTTCGACGGCGTTTCGCACGTCCTTGCGGTTGCCCTCGCCAACCTCGCCCAAAAGTTTGCCGCTCGAGCCGTAAATTGCACTCGAGTAACCGCTGTCGGGACGGGCTTGTTTGCCGCCGATAAACAATTTGGGCGTGCGGTCTAAGGCTGGGGGGCTGGTGGTTGAATTTTCGTCTGGGTTTTCTGACCGCGAGGGCGCAAGGCTTTCTTGACCATAAGATGCACCTGCGGGCATGGTCGCTTGCGCCCCTACGGTTTTTTTGGAGGTGTGCCAGGTCGGTTTGAGGTATTCAAACATGCCCTCGCGTCCACCCTCACGACCAAAACCGCTCTCACGGTAGCCGCCAAATCCGGCGGCGGCATCGAGTTGGTTGGTGCAATTGACCCAAACAACGCCTGCCTTGATTTTCGGGGCAATATCGAGCGCCAGGTTGATATTTTCCGTCCAGACGCTCGAGGCGAGTCCGTAGACGGTGTTGTTCGCCAGCGCCACCGCCTCTTCTGGCGTGCGAAACGACATCATGACCACCACAGGACCAAAAATCTCGAGTTGCGCAATCGTGCTGCTGGGTTGAACGTTGGTGAACAAACTCGGCGGGTAAAAATAACCCGTCGTTGGGCAAGCCGTTTTCGGTTGCCACAAACTCGAGCCTTCCGCCACACCACGCGCCACCAGCGAAGTCACACGCTCGAGTTGTTCGCTTGAAACCAGCGCTCCAATATCAATGTTCTTCTCGAGCGGATTGCCGACGCGTAGCGTTTCGAGTCTGGCTTTCAGTTTTGCCTCGAGTTTGGCTTGAATGCCTTCTTGCACCAGAATGCGGCTGCCCGCACAACAAACCTCGCCCTGATTGAACCAGATTGCATCGACCACACCTTCGACCACGGAATCCAAATCGGCATCTTCAAAAACCAAGAACGGTGATTTTCCACCCAACTCGAGGCTGAGTTTCTTGCCCGATCCCGCCGTGGTTTGCCGAATGGACTTGCCGACCTCGGTGCTGCCAGTGAAGGCGATCTTGTCGATGCCGGGATGCTTGACGATGGCTTTGCCGG
>JANLWR010000052.1:0-2386 GCA_031364625.1 Deinococcales bacterium
GGGCATCGTTTCTCCCGTGGGGAATGAATTGTAGGGGATGGTCTGAGACCATCCCCTACGAAATTATTTTAATCTGCGGCAAGCTCGAGATTGTGCGCCTCGAGCGCCTGCGCCAGGTCTTCGATGATGTCATCAATGTGCTCCAAACCCACGCTGATGCGCACCAAACCTGGGGTCACACCTGCGCTTTGTTGTTCATTTTCTGAAAGTTGAGAGTGCGTGGTGCTGGCGGGGTGAATCACCAGCGTGCGAACATCGCCGACGTTTGCCAAAAGACTCGAGAGTTTGACATTATTCACGAATGCCTCCCCTGCCGCACGACCACCTTTTAACTCGAAGGTCAAGACGCCGCCCGCACCGTTTGGCAGGTATTTTTGTGCCCTGGCGTGATGAATATGGGATGCCAGCCCAGGGTAAGTGACTTTCGCTACCGCACCGTGTTTCTCGAGCCACTGCGCGACCGCTAGGGTATTTTGCACGTGACGCTCGGCACGAAGCGACAGGGTTTCGATGCCCTGCAAGAAGTAAAACGCATTTTGTGGCGAAAGCGAACCACCAAAGTCACGAAGTCCTTCGACTCTGGCACGAATGCCAAAGGCAATGTTGCCAAATGGTCCCGCGCTGCCGAAAACCTCCCAGAAGTTCAAACCGTGATAACTCGGGCTTGGGTCAGTAAACAGTGGATAACGCCCATTGCCGTAATCAAACTTGCCAGCATCGACCAGCAAACCACCAATGCTGTTGCCATGCCCGCCAATCCATTTGGTGGCACTGTGAACCACAATGTCCGCACCGTGTTCTATCGGACGGCACAAGTACCCCCCCATACCGAAAGTGTTATCCACAATCACCGCCACACCTTTGGCGTGCGCCGCATCAGAAATCGCTTGGAAATCGGGAATTTGCAAGCTTGGGTTGCCAATCGTCTCGAGGTACACGGCTTTGGTTTTATCGTCAATCAGTGCCGCGAATTCTTCGGGGCGCTCTTCGGAGCTGGTGAATTTGACGTTGATGCCCAAACGCGGCAAGGTCACTTTGAACAAATTGTACGTGCCACCGTACAAATTTGGTGTGCTGACAATGTTATCCCCAGCCTGCGCCAGCGTGCAAATTGCCAAGAATTCTGCCGCGTGACCGCTTGCCACCGCCAGACCAACCGCGCCACCCTCGAGTGCCGCAATTCGTTTCTCGAGCACGTCGTTGGTCGGGTTCATGATGCGGCTGTAAATGTTGCCAAATTCTTGCAAGCCAAACAGTTTTGCCGCGTGTTCGGCGCTCTTAAAATTGTACGAGGTCGTCTGGTAAATCGGTACAGCCCTAGCGCCCGTGGTTGGGTCGGCGGTTTGTCCAGCGTGGATTTGCAGTGTTTCAAACTTTGGCATGGTCTTCTCCTGGTATTGAAAGAGGGCTTCGAGATGAGGGGCAAAATTAAGCCTGCATTCGGCTGAGCGCCAACCGAACCAACACTTCAAAATTCGAGTTATTCAATTCAATACAAAACACTGCCCCTCCTCGTCTCGAGAAGGGGCAAAAAGAATTCTTGTCGCGTCCTTCCCTCATCTTCCCAGGCTGAAAGCCTTGGCTGGAATTAGCACCGAACGGTCAAGAAATTTTGCTAAAGACAATGCAAGTTTTCAGTTCACCGTTTGGCGGCTGAACATTCGCATCTGGTTGTGCTTTGTCTCGAGCATGGAATCCTTGAACCCGGTTGCTGCGGCTTCATTGGGTCAGTCCCTCTGCCGCTCTTGATAAGAGAACCTAAGTTGTAAGTCTTTTCGACTGATGCGAGTGTACGGGTGAGGCTCGAGTTCTGTCAAGCTTGGGTAAACGTGTTTTGTGACCAGCTTGTGACCAAGCTTGGTTTAACTTTCTTGTGTAGGCAAGTCCAAAGAAAGGCTCGAGGAAACCGATTTGAGAATGGTTACAACAGCTTGTATGGTTCATGTTAAACAATCTCGAGCATTCAATTAAGGGGGAAATGTATGAAAAAAATTGTTTTGATCGCCCTGAATACCACCATGAGTGTCGCACTGGTGGCGTTGGCATTTGCCTACGCGCAAGCTGGAACTTGGAAAAGTATAAAACTGCCCCAAGACAACGAACGTGTGACTGGCATGTATTGTGCCTCCGCCAAAGCCTGCGTGATTGCCACCAGTGTTTTCGGTGGGGCGGGGCACTTGTACGCCAGCGATGGTCAGAAGATCACTGCCACCTTGCTCACCGGTAATACCACCCTTGCCGGAAAACTTGGCACGATTGGTGAGATTGGTTTTACAGGACTTTCAAAGGTTGGAGATAAACTGATCGCACTGGTGGATGGTGCGGGCGCATCGTTTGTCAGTGCAACTGGCGATTTTACCAAAGCTGCCTCGTGGACTACCGTAAA
>JANLWR010000062.1:0-8132 GCA_031364625.1 Deinococcales bacterium
CGGTTTCGTCGCGGTACATTTTAAATTCTGCGCTGCCACTCGGGGTGCGCAACACCCAAGGATTGTCTTTGCTGCCTTCAGTGGTTTTTGGTTGCTGGGTCATCAGAATTCTCCTTACTTGTCTGAGGCTGGCTTTGGTGGCTTTTTAGCAAAATCAGAATACCTCGAGATTGAAGATTGAAGATCCCCAATGCAAGATGAGCATTGGGGATTGGGTTGTTGGAAAATCAAGGTTGAATTTTAAGGTGAAACAAGACCAATTTTTGTGCCGCGTAAGTACCAGATTTTCCCATTGGAATCTGCGACCACGTCTGCCACTTGCGAATAACTCACTGCTGAAGGAAGTAAAACGTTTCCAGTTACGCCTACCGTTCCTGTGAAAACGGTGCGTTGCAAATTATCGTTGCCGCTAAAAAAGCTACTGCCACACCAGAAGGCACTATCAGACCCTCGAGCAATTCGACTGCCACTGCAAGTATTTGTATACGTGGTGGCGGTTCCGTTGGTGTCTACTCGAATAAAATTACTCGAGTATTGCGAAATGAGCCAAAATGCTCCATCGGAGAAAATCATTCCACCCAAACCAGAACCAGTGGTGATTGCAGTAATAGAGCCAGTTGGAGTGACTTTACCGTACCCGCTCGAGTTCGTGAACCAAATATTTCCATCAGGACCTAAAAGCATTTCGTTGATGGATGAAAATGATATGAATATTCCAATTCCGCCGCCAGTCAAGACAAAGGTTACTGGATTAGAGCCATCGGTTTGCATTCGGGTAATACTGCTGCTGTCACCTCTGGCAATCCACAAATTGCCATCTGATCCCACCGTAATCATTTGGGCTGTGACGCCTGTTGGCAAAGGAACTTCTGAAACAACGTTGCTTGTACTGACCCGCAGTACCTTCGTTTCCAAAGCAATCCAGACGTTACCCGCCGCATCAAGCGTTGTGTCGCGCACCGAGTAAAGCGTTACACCTGTTAAAGCGACTCGAGTGATTGTTCCTGCACTGGTGATTTTGGCAAGCGACACAGGCGGGGTAAGGTTCGGGTTTTCTTCAATAAAGTACACCGCGCCATTGCTCGAGGCAAGTAATTTTGAAGAGTTTGCCACGTCAAATTCTTGCACGTCGTAGTACGTAAATTTCGAGAGTGCCGAAATTGTTGATGTTCCTCGAGTGTTGCTGAGTTTGATATCTACGACACCTGGCGTTCCTGCTGGAACGATAACCTGCATTGAACTTGTGCCTTGCAAGGTTTTGCTGGTGGCTTCGACACTACCGAAAAACACTGAAGTATTGATGTCAAAGTTAAAGCCGTTGATGGTAAGGGTGTAACCACCATTTTTTGCGCCACCAGACGCAGAAAGTTGTGAAATTTCTGGATGGAAATCAAGCATCGCGGTGGCTCTCGAGGTGGTCACGTCACCAGTTTGATAGCCTTGAATTGCTGTCAAGTACACAGCGTAGGTATGTGTCGAGTCAAGGGTTGGCAGGTAGAGACCGGCAGGCGAGAAAAACGCTTGCTGATTTGAAACCACGAATTGTCCTGTGGTTTGATCTTTGATGTCCAGTTGGAGGCGTGAGTTGTTACCATATGGATCAACGCCTGGAATGACATCCCATGACAGATTCAGTTGATTATATTGGTAAGCACCAATTTTGAAATTTGTGACTGGAGGCAGTTTCTTGGTGGTGTCTATCGTAAAGGTTGTGGTGCTGCCCGTATCGGTTTGAATCGAATACGAACCGTTCACGGCAGGAATTTCACTTAACAGACCAAAAGAAACTGGATTCAGTGACAATGAGCCGTTTAAGGGTTGATTGTTGTTCCAGCCGCTCGGACCAGTGATGACATAGTTCAAAGTTGAAAGCGAGCTACCAGGAGCGCCTTGATAACGCATCCGTGCTGCTGTCCCTAATGACGCATTCTCGAGATTAAAAGTGCCGCCTGTGGCTTCAAAACCAAACGTTGAAACATTGATACTGGCTGGCGAACCTTGATTGTTTTTAAAGGCGACTGTAACAGTAGTAGCTCCAAAAGAATTCAGCTTCTTTGCTGTTGCGACGCCACCAGGTGTAACTTCAATACTGCTTGGGTCGCTCGAGGTCCAAACGAGGTCTGGGTTGACAATTGGCGTTCCGTCATTTTCGACAGCGGTTGCTTGCAAGGTTACGGATTTACCAAGCTCGAGTGAAGTGATTGGGTTTGTGATAGTGATTGTGCCACCGTAAGAAGATGTAAATTTCCAGGTAACGTCAGCAGGAATGTCCGATGGTTGAACGGTGACGGTGCGAATGTCTGTCGAGTTGATATATTCGATTATGAAAGCATTCCAACCCATCTTGAAAATCCAATTAATGGTTATCGAACCGCCACTATTGGCAGTAGTGTTGTTGCAAGTTCCCTTGAGCGAACCATTTTGATTGGTATAAAAGTATTGCACGAATTTACTACCAACTGGAGGGCGTCCGCCAGACGTTGAACTTGAAAAATTCGATTGCGATAAAGTTCCACTGGTTTGCCCACCTGAAGTCACGACTGATAAGTTTAAGCCTGAAAAAAGTAGATTTGGAGGGTTGGCAACAATTGTGGTGCAGTTTGGTCCAAAACTAGGAGATGTGAAACTCGTAGTTGGTGGTGCAATCAAGGGAAGGTTAAATGCACCGTTGGTATCCATATTGCCTGATACGAACTCCTGATAGCTTCCGTTTATGATTGCACTACCTTTTACCAAACGCGCTCCTCGAGTCCAAGGTGTAACACTTCCAGATAGATTTGTCAGCGCAACTGGTTCGGCAACGGTTACTGTTGCTGTCTGGGTTGTACTGCCTTGTCCATTTGTGGCGGTGATGGTAAAAGTCTTGGTTGCGTCAACGGTGACATCTTTGCTCGTGCCAGTCACCACGCCAATACCGTTGTCAATACTGATCGAATCTGCACCCGTCACTTGCCACTCGAGTTTGCTCGAGCCTCCACCGATTGGTAAGGAATTTGGTGTTGCCGTGAACGATGCAATCACTGGTTTTTGAAGAACTGCCACGGTTACTGTTTTTGTCGAAGTACCGTTTGAATTTGTGGCTGTTAGTGTGAATGTTTTTGTGGTTGTGACGTTCACATCCGTGCTCGTACCAGTCACGACACCAACACCGTTGTCAATGCTGATCGAATCTGCTCCCGATACTTGCCATTCGAGTTTGCTCGAGCCGCCAGTGAACGGCAGGCTGTTTGGCGTTGCTGTGAACGACGTGATGATTGGTTTTTGAGTAACAGTAATGGTCGCTGTCTGCGTTGTCGTTCCTTGGGCGTTTGTGGCGGTAATTGTAAAAGTTTTGGTGGCATCTACTGTAATGTCTTTACTCGTACCAGTCACGACCCCAACGCCATTATCAATACTGATTGAATCCGCACCTGTGATTTCCCATTCGAGTTTGCTCGAGCCACCACCCAATGGGAGTTCGCTTGGGACAGCTTTGAAGGATAAAATCGTTGGTTTATGAGCAACGTTGATAGTGGTTTTCAACGTTGTACTGCCTTGTGCGTTTGTTGCTGTTAACGTAAAAGTTTTGGTGACATCCACGGTCACATCTTTGCTCGTTCCAGTGACAACACCGACACCGTTGTCAATACTGATCGAATCTGCCCCCGTGACCTGCCACTCGAGTTTGCTCGAGCCTCCGCCCAAAGGTAAAGAGCTTGGCGTTGCCGTGAACGATGCGATAACAGGTTTTTGGAGGACGGTTACCGTCACCGTTTGGGTTGAATCACCTTGCGCATTTGTGGCTGTTATGGTGAAGGTTTTCGTGGCTGTAACACTAATATCTTTGCTTGCACCAGTGACAACACCTACACCATTGTCAATGCTGATGGAGTCTGCGCCTGCAACTTGCCACTCGAGCTTGGTTGTGCCGCCACCAACTGGCAAGGTGCTTGGTGTTGCTGTGAAAGACGCGATGAGGGGTTTTTCTGGGGCTGGACAGGCAACCAGCACAAGGCTGAGCAGCAATGTAAGCAAGGTGAAACGTTTGAACATGGGGTATTTCTCCTAAGAACGAGGGCTTATGTCAAAAATGAATTCTATGAAACCTTCAACGTCACAAACTATACCGCAAAATTTTTACGATTCAATACGCCAATACCGTTATGTCCCGAATTCATACAATTGGTAATCTCGAGTACAGTATTGGTTAAATGATTTGATACGGAATAAACGGGAACACTCCGTTATACCGCTTCTTGACCATAAAACGCACCTGACGGGCATGGTCGCTTAACCCAAGCCCACAACCACTCAATCGGATTACATTCAGGCGCGTAAGTCGGTACAAACTCTAAACCCAAGCGTTCTTGATGCTCCAAAACAAACGCTTTGACTTCAAGCGTTTTGTGCATCGGGTGATTGTCCACGAAAACCACCAGCTTCTCGTCAGGTAAAACTCGCAGTAAAAACGTCAAAAAGGCTATGAACCCAAGCGCATTCATCGAATCTTGTGTCTGCTGCGCGACAACCCGTCCATCTTGGGTCATTCCACCGATGATGGTGATACCCTTTCTCGAATTTGAGACTTTCAAGATTGGTGCTTGTCTGACCAAAGGCCACGTGTGCGTGATGATCGGCGCTAAACTCGAATGGACTTCATCAGCGAAAATCATCGTGTGTCCAACCCATTTTTTTTGAGCGCAGGCAAGGTTTCGTTCAACCAGGTGGCTATTTTGGATTCATCGCGTTTCTTGCCGCGAGTTTTTGGTTTTTGCTTACTAAACCCGATTGAATGCAAGAGTTTTCCAACATGGTCAGGATGGTAGGAAACACCAAATTCGTTCTCGATCAGTTCGGCAATCATGGCTGTTGTCCAACCAATACGGGTAAATCCGAATTCTTGCGGATTCTTGAGCAAAAGGTCTTTTAACTCTTTGATGTCTTGGGTTGAAATACTTCGACCAGGACCAGGGTGTGGTTTGGCTTTGAGGGAATCATCACCGTTTTGGTTGAAGGCTTTACGCCATTGGCTGATGGCGGCTGGTGTAACACCGAGTTCTCGAGCAATCTGAATTTGAGTTTTTGGCTTGGTGGTGTCTTTGAAGTATTCTATTGCGACGTAGCGGCGTTGCTCGAGTTGTTGTTTGGTTAGTTTCGTTGGAGTCCAGGGCATGATCTTATATTAAGCTAAAATTGCAGGAATCAGTATCACGTTAGTTTACAGACATTTTGCACATTTTATGACTCGAGCCATCATAAGCAGGAGGCTCGAGCTTATTTCAAGCACTGTTATGAGAATAAGCTACCTTGTAAATCGAACAGCACTGGTGTGCTTGAAACTCGAGATTTAAATCTTCAAAACACCCGACCCTCTATCGAACTTTGATTTGAACGCCTCGAAACAAAAGTGACTTTAACATCGTAATCAAGCGCTTTCGCCACCCGAGCCAGGGTTTGCAACTCGAGATTTGCGCCCTCTTTTTCGATTTGCGACATTCTGCCTTTTCCAACGTCTAAAATGCGCCCAATTTGCTCGAGCGTAAACCCGCGTTGTTTTCGGGCTTGGGTCAGAAGTTCACTGACCGATTGGGCAATAAATTCATCCTCGAGCGTGGTTTGAATCGCTCGTGGGGTTGTCGTCTCGAGTTTGACTTGGTTTAGAACTTTTGCGGGACGGTCTTCGATACCTTCTAAAAGCGCTAAAAGTTCTGCATCTGGTTCTTCTGTCAACCGCAATTGTTTTTTGATTTTTTTGGTATTCATTTTTTGCTCCTTTCTAAAACCTGAATGCCAGCTTCGACTGCCTTATAGATTTGAAGCACTTCTTTAATTTTTGCGATGCCCGGCGAATGACCAGATTTGACTTCGGCATTGACCAGAACGGCTTCATTGGTCTCGAGAAAGAAAAAGTACAGCCTTGCGCCACCTTTTGTTCCACCTCGAGATGTGGTTTTTAATTCCCAAATTGGCAAGCCCGCAAATTTTTGTGAGTACCTCGAGTCTTTGCCGTGCAGGTGGAAATCGTTCAGCATTTCGATTCTTGACCATAAAACGCACCTGACGGGCATGGTCGCTCATTGCTTTGAGCGCTTCAATATGTCCGTCATTGGCAATAGAAAGTAAATCTTCGATGATTCTGGGGTGTTTAGCCTCTAAACGATTTGGTAGACGCGCCAGCACCAATGACTGCATTGGTTTAGTTTAAACTGAACTTTATAGAATTGCAAGGTTTTTTGGAATCCTGAGAAATAAAAACCCAAAGCTCGAGACTTGAAAGTAAGGAAAGAACCAACTAAAGTAAGAATATGAAAGCTGTTGCAAAAATCACCAGTAAAGGTCAAATCACCATCCCGCTCGAGATTCGGCGCTTGTTAGGCGTGGGGTCTGGTGACTCCCTCGAGTTTCAAACGAACGGTTTAACGATTGAAATTAAACCTCAACCCAGAGACAATCCATTTCGTCAATTTCGTGGTTTAGAACGTGTTGGCAAGGGCAAAAGCCTGAGGCAGATCAAAGACGAATCTGCGGTTTCACGTGGTTGGTCTGAGGAATGACCAGCATTGATACGAATGTTATTTCGGCGCTTCTCGAGGCAGATGATGTTCATGCCCAACTTGCAGAAAATGCTTTGCTGGCAGCCCTGGCACGTGGCAAATTGCTGATTTGTCCAGCCGTATATAGCGAGCTGATCGCAAAACCAAAACGCACTATTGCCACCGTAGACAGCTTTCTGAGTGCAACCCGAATTGAAGTGGATTGGAATCTCGAGGCGCGAATCTGGCAGCTTGCGGGTTTGGGTTTTCAAATCTACGCAACCATGCGAAAAAAACAGAAATTGCCCGAACCACGCCGTATTCTTGCCGATTTCTTGATTGGTGCTCATGCTTTTGATCGTGGTTTTACGCTGCTGACTTTGGATTCTCGGGTGTACAAGACAAGTTTTCCAAAATTGAGTCTTGAAATTCTTGAAGCTTGATTTTTGATGAGCTTCGAGCATTGCAAGATTTTTTGGAATTCTGGCATCAAAAAAACCGAGGCTTTAAGCCCCGGTTTTAAAATTCTTGTTTTAAACTTTAACCGCTGACCGTCACGCGAACGCTTGGTCCCATTGTGGTCGTGATGAACACGGTTTTCACAAATTGACCTTTTGCCGTGGCTGGTTTTGCACCCTCGAGCGCCTGGTAGAGCGCCGCGAAGTTCTCGGCAAGCTTGGCTGGTTCAAAGCTGGCTTTGCCAATCGGGGCGTGAATCACACCTGTTTTGTCATTGCGGAATTCGATCTGACCGGCTTTCAGGCTCTTGACAATCTCGCCAATGTTCAAACCGACCGTGCCCGATTTCGGGTTTGGCAACAAACCACGAGGTCCAAGAATACGACCCAGTTTAGAACCGATTGCTGCCATCATGTCTGGCGTGGCAACCACGGCGTCAAAGTCAAGCCAACCCTCGGCAATTTTCTGCACCAGTTCGTCGCCGCCAACAATGTCAGCGCCGGCGGATTCGGCGGCGTTCAAGCCTTCGCCTTTGGTCAATGCCAAAACGCGCACGGTTTTACCAGTGCCGTTCGGCAGGGCAACCGTGCCACGAACGTTCTGGTCAGACTTTTTAGGGTCAATGCCCAAACGCACGTGAACTTCGACGGTTTCGTCAAATTTCGCGCTGGCAATGGATTTCACCAAGTTGGTGGCTTCTTCGACGGTGTAGACTTTTTTAGGGTCAACCATGCCGGTCAGTGCCTTATAACGTTTACCTGACATTATTTCGGACCCCCTTCAATGGTGACGCCCATGCTGCGTGCCGTACCTGCGACCGTGCCTGCGGCAGCCTCAATGCTGGCAGCCGAAAGGTCGGGCATTTTGGTTTTGGCAATCTCGAGCACCTGTTCCCAGCTTAATTTGCCAACTTTGTTCTTGTTTGGCGTGCCGCTGCCTTTGGCAATGCCGCTGGCTTTGCGAATCAGATAGCTCATCGGCGGGGTTTTGGTGATAAACGTAAAGCTGCGGTCGGCGAAAATAATAATTTCGACTGGAATGATCGCATCGCCTGCGCTGGCGGTGGCGGCGTTGAATTGCTTGCAGAACTCCATGATGTTCGCACCGTGTTGACCAAGGGCTGGACCGACTGGTGGGGCTGGAGTTGCTTTACCGGCGGGA
>JANLWR010000074.1:0-1519 GCA_031364625.1 Deinococcales bacterium
GTTGGCATTGCAGATTGACATTGGTGGTCTGGCGGCGGGTCCAGACGTCGGGTTGATTGCCAAACTCGAGAAGCAAGGGTTTTTTGTGGTCTACCGTCCGTACGAGGAGGGCAGTTTAATTGATCCAGGTTCGGACTTTCCAAACGTCAAATACATTGTTTACGCCGGCGATCAGGTCACTGGCAATTCCGAGGCGCAAAAGCTCGAGAAGGTGATTGAGCGTACCAAAGAAAAGATTACGGGCGTGATCGAAAGCGTTGACCAGGCGGGAATGATCGACATTGCCAAAGTCAACCCTGTCGTGCGGGTGTTTGCGATTCCGGCGGCGTGGCAGGCGGTGCTAGAACCCGAAGAGATTGCCAGCAAGTTTGTGCTCGCCGCCCGCGAACGCAACCACCGGCTGTTGTACGTCCGACCTTACCAACGCATCGATGACACCGACACGTTCTTAAGCAAAACCCGTGACGGTCTGGAACGCGCCAAATTCACCATCGGGAAACCCGAGGCGCTCGAGTTTAGTCAAAACCAGACTTTGCGTAAACTGTCGTTGATTGGACCAGTTCTGGGCTTGATCTTGCTGGCAACCGTCATGCCTTGGACACTGCTCAGTATTTTGCTGGTTGTTGGAATGCTGGGATTGTGCTTTTTCTTTGGAGACCCTATTTACGGCAGCCTCGCGCTTCTGGCAGCCTGCGTTTTTCCGGCACTGGGTTTTTCCCTCTCGAGGGACAGCGCCTTGGACTGGTTTAAAGCCACATTAATCACTTTGATGGGCGCGTTGTTCGTCAGTGCGATTGGCGTTGACCGCAACCAAGTCCTGGCGCTCGAGCCGTTTAAGGGCGTGGCACTGACGTTGGTGATCCCACCCGCTTTGCTGGCGCTTGCCATGCTGCCAAGGCGCGACATTCGCCAAACCATTCGCGGCTTGTGGGGCATTCAACTCAACCTCGGCACACTGGTCTTGATTGGCGTCGCTATTGCCGCCGTGGCACTGGTCGTCTTGCGTCGCGGCAACACCACCAGCGGCTCGAGCATTTCGCCCACCGAAGCCAAAGTTCGTGCCGCACTGCAAGACAGCCTGATTCGTCCACGCACCAAAGAAATCTTGTTGCACCCTGCCGCGCTGCTGGGACTCTCGAGCGGCTGGCCAGTGTGGTTTTCCAATATTCTGCTGCTGGCAGGTGTGATCGGGCAGGGCAGCATTGTGGACAGTTTCGCGCACTATCACACGCCGATGCTGATTACGCTTCTGCGCACCGTCAACGGTCTGGGTTTTGGTTTGGCGATCAGCATTGTGACCGTGCTGGTGGTGCAATTTGCCAAACGAATCTTTGAAGATTGACCCTCGAGCATGACAGGAATTTTATGACCTTAGAACGCCACAACCGCATTCGAGCCGTGCTCGACAAGCGTCAACCCGATTTGACCGTGCTGCTCGAGCAAGTCCATAAACCCCACAACCTTTCTGCAATCTTGCGTTCTTGCGATGCGGTGGGCGTGCTCGAGGCGCATTGTGTGG
>JANLWR010000096.1:0-1715 GCA_031364625.1 Deinococcales bacterium
TACTGGAACGAGCATTTGGCAAATTTTCACAAGAAAAAACACCAATTGATGGGCGCAAACATTGGGCAGGGTTTAGGACTTGCCGTGCTCGGTTTTACTGCCATGTACCGCGAAGGTTTTGAAACCGTGCTGTTCATGCAATCGCTGGTTTTGCAGTCAGGGCTTGCGCCCGTCTTAAGCGGCGCAGCCATTGCATTGCTGCTGGTGACACTGGTTGGCGTGCTGGTTTTTGTGCTGCAAAGCAAATTGCCCCACAAGAAAATGTTGGTCGCCACAGGCGCAATGATTTGCGTGGTCTTGTTTGTGATTGTCGGCAACACCACCCACATGTTGCAAGTTGTGGGCTGGATGACCATTCATCCGCTCCCGATTGTTTTACCGTACTGGACAGGATTGTGGCTTGGCACTTACGCCACGCTCGAGGGACTGGCATTGCAAGTCATTGCCGTGACGTTTGTGATCGGGTCTTACTTCGTGGCAGAAGGATTAAAGCACAAAGATTTGGCACGAAAACTCGAGACGGCACAAAACCCTGGCGTTGGGAAAAAAATTGTTACAAACCAATGAAGCTCGAGCGGTCTTTTAAAGCTTGCGAATTCGTGCCAAGACCTCGGCAGCTTCAAGCACTTCAAAATTGAGCGCTTCACCTGCCGCAATCACCCGTGTGTCTCGAGAAACAATGACATCAGCTTGGCTTTCAAATGCCAGATCAAAAATCCAACCATCGTTCGGGTCACTTAAACTGGGCCAGTCCAAACGTCGTGGTCGGTGCAGACGACCCATCAAACCAATGCCGAGCGCAATCCGAAAAGCTCGAGCCGGCTTTCCAGAATCTGCACCGATCAAACCCGCAATGCGCGGGTACTCGAGCACCCGCACCAGTTCACGCAACCAATCGTCGCTGACCGCAAGTTGGCACTCGCCCGTTTCGATGGCGCGAAGCAACGCAAACGAAGCGCTCGAGGGGTTGCCAATGATTGCACTGACCACCACGAGCGTATCAACCACCAGCACCAAGGAGGGTTTCATTTGGTTTTGGTGACGCGTTTTGATTTAATACCTTGCGCAACTTTTGGAACACGGTTTGGGGCTGGCGCGTCCACAAAACGGCTGCTCGAGGCTCGAACCGCATGAACCGCCTCGAGTGCCAAAGCCTGGGCTTGGGCATCGCTCAGACCACCCATGCCAATCACCCGCACGGCATCCTCGAGCGGATGGAACAACTCGAGGTAACGTTCCATGCCAATCCAAGTGCTTAGGTCAGTTGGACTGAGACGGTACTGATCGCCAATGCGCAGCGCCGTCAGTTGCTTGTTGCGAATGGCACGACGCACGGTTTCTTCGTTAATGCGCAGCACCTGCGCGACCTCGCTGGGATTGTAAATGATGCTCACTCGAGCATCTTAGCACACATGAGCATCTTTACGCACACCCGAATTTACTGGAAAGGTGATTCTCGAGAGTGGATGAAGAAAATAAAACAAGTAAACCCAAAATGACTTTGCCTTGGTTAATCTGGTTGTTTTTGGAATTCGGTATTTTGCAATTTTGTGTTGCCGAATCCCATATCACGACGAATCTGTAAAAGTAATTCGCCAATGAGTGCGGGCAGTGCGTCACGACTAGAAGGTCCTTCGTTAAGCTTTTCAGTCAATGAATTAAAGGCACGAATTACTGAATCAGGTGCATGTAGCCATAGAAATGAATACTCAAAC
>JANLWR010000138.1:0-2712 GCA_031364625.1 Deinococcales bacterium
CGTGGCTTTCGGGCTGGCAAAACGGGTCAGCGGCTCTGAAGCCAGAGCCGAAGAAATTGTGCAAGATGCGTTCATGAAACTCTGGCGCAACCCTCGAGGTTTTGATCCGACCAGGGCTTCACTCTCGACTTTTCTGCTGACTCTCATTCGCAACGCCTCGATAGACGTGTTGCGCCGTGAACGCCCAAGCGTGCCGCTCGAGGATGACGAGGGCAATTTGCTGCCGATTGCCAGTAAAGACGCCACACCGCTCGAGCGAGCCGAAATGCAGCAACTCAGTGTTCGGGTGCGCACCGCCATGCTCGAGTTGAGTGAAGCGCACCGTCAGACCGTAGAATTGGCGTACTTTGGGGCGCTCTCGAGGGAAGAAATTTCGGAACGGATGAACGTTCCGATTGGTACTGTCAAAAGTCGTTTGAAGTACGCGCTGGACAAACTGCGCGGCGTTTTGGGGGGATTGCAATGACCCGTTTGGAACTACAAGAAGCCTTGCCCGCCGTGATTCTCGGCGTGGCGACATACGAGGAACGACAGGCGGTTGAGGCGCTCTTAAAAACCGATCCCGAGTTTGCGCGTGAAGCCAAAGAACTCGAGGCGGTGCTGACCGGACTCGCAGAAACCCAAGCTGTAACCGTGCCAGCAGGTTTGAAAGCCAAAGTCATGAATGCTGCCAAACTCGAGTCTCAAAATCCCACGCAACCCGCACCTCGAGAAACCCGCGCCAACACGACTAGCGCCCCAACCAGCCGCACTCGAGGTGTTGCGCCGCGTTCGATCATGCAACGGTTTGCGCCGTTGTTTTACGCGGTTGGTGCAATTGCTATTTTCGCAGTGCTTTCGGTACTGCCAAACATCTTCAAAAGCGCTCACGATCCCGTCAATGCCAGCGTCGTGACCTCGACTCGAGATGGCGGTCTGGTTTACGCCAACTCTGGCGCGGTCGTGACACCCGTGGTGCTGATTCGCTCGAACGGCGAACGTCAAGCGGTTAAATTCCCGACTGGCAAGCCATGTTATTTCACGAATGCGGTTAGCTTGGACGGTTACAGTTATTTGCTCGATGCCGCCAACAACAAACTCTTTATTATTGACGAAGTAAGGGGCACGATGATTGACGATTGGGATGTTCCCGCAGGTGCGGCAGGTTTAGCCGTGCAAGGCAGTACCGTAATCGTCAAAAGTGCCGAATCTGGCATTGTGCTCGAGTTTAAACGCAACACGGACGGCAAAACCATGCTCGAGGCACGGATCGCTGAAACTCCAAGCTCGAGTATGCCGATGGAAGACTTGATGGATGATTTGCTGATTTTAGACTCGAAGGTTTATGCCACACATCACATCAAGGGTACTGTCAGCGTGCTTGACCGTGAGACCAACAAAGAAATCAACCGCTTCAAAATTGGTACTGCACCCGTTGCGCTTGGACAGTACGGCGAAAATTTAATTGTGCTCGATTATGTAGGCGCTCTGATCGCCGTGAATGCCAACTCAGGCAAACTTGTACAAACCCTGAAACTCGAGGGGCAAGCCGACAAAATGACCATTCAGCACGGCATCGCGTACCTTTCAGACCGCAGCGGGTTTGTCACCACGGTCAACCTCGAGCAATTCAAAGTCGAGAACCGCAAGCAATTTGGCAGCAACGCCCGTGATGTCAGCCCAATGCCCGACGGTCATGTTGCGGTTGCCACCGGTGAGGGCGGCGTGATTGTGCTCAATGACAAGCTCGAGAAGATGAACACGTATTGACCGCTTGGCATGATCGCTCGAGCTTCCCAAGCCCTTCAAACTCGAGCTGAGATTCTTTGATGACCGAACACTTGTTCTTGACCATAAAACGCACCTGTCTTGCCCTTACAGCAGCACCTTACGGGCTTGGGCGCTTCGGGCATGGTCGCTTCTTCTTGGTTCCAAAACGCACCTTCGGGCGGAACCGCTTGACCATAAAACGCACCTTCGGGCATGGTCGCTTCTTGACCATAAAATGCGCACCCCGTATACTCGAGGCGATGGTCACCGTTTTAAATCGTAACAACCGCAACGACGACGATAATTGATCGTCGGGGCGTCAGTTTGTGACTGAACCCCGCACCACACCGTGCGGGTTTTTTGCGTTTTGGAGGATTCAAATGATGGTATCTCGAGCACAAACATTTCAACTTCGACGCACTCAAGTTTTGGGTTTGCCTCGAGATTGATGCCCCGTGAGTATTGACACTCACGGGGTTTTTGATTGGTCACTCGAGTTTCTAAATTTCAAGTTTTGAAGGAGTGAAAACCATGCGAACACTGGCACAAGATTTAAAACACAACATCGGTCAAAGCGTCACGCTCGAAGGTTGGGTGCATTGGCGGCGCGATTTGGGCGGGATTCAATTCGTGATTTTGCGTGACCGCACGGGTTTGGCGCAGTGTGTGCTCGATAAAAAAATTGATGTTCCAATGCCCGAATCGAGCGTGCGCATTACGGGTAAGGTTGTCGAGAATGCCAAAGCGCCTGGTGGTCTGGAAGTGCAATGCAGCGAGTTTGAGATCATCTCCAAAGCGGTTGAACCAGCGCCGATTGAGGTCAGCAAAGAAGAATGGCGTGCCAACCCCGAAACCCTGCTCGATTACCGTTACGTCAGTTTGCGCGGCATCAAAGAGCGGGCGGTGCTGCGTGTTCAGGCGGCGATTGTCGAGGGGTTTCGCAGGCAACTGACGAGTGAGGGC
>JANLWR010000149.1:0-1617 GCA_031364625.1 Deinococcales bacterium
ACACAATGGATCAAACACTCAGCTTAGAACAACGGGTCATTCGAGAAATCTTGAGCGAAATCGCCAACGTCCAAGTGTTTGGAGACATTCAATTCAAAACTGTTTTCGATGACGAACAAAAACGCTACCAAGTCATTGCCACAGGTTGGGAAAATGACAAACAAATCCTTCGCACTGTCGCACTTCTCGAGATTCAAAATAACCTTGTGTGGTTGCAAGCAGACAACACCGATTATGGTATTGCCGAACAACTCATCAAACATGGAGTAAATCAGCATCAGATTGTTTTGGGATTTCATCCTGCAAAATGGCGGCAGCAAACAGGTTTTGCCACGGGTGAATAAATTTTGAGGCTCGAGAAACAATCTTCTCGAGCTTCAAAGTTCAGGGTTTTATTTTACTCAGGCATTCTCTCAAGCGGTTTGGCATTGCCGTACACGGGCGCTGTGCCTGGTGTCGCCGCCGCCCAACGCGCTGCATTCTCTAAAACTTTTTGAATCTCGAGGTTGTGATACGTCGGGTAGGTTTCATGCCCTGGGCGAAAGTAAAAAATTCGTCCCAAACCGCGCTTAAAGGTTGCGCCCGAGCGAAAAACCTCGCCGCCAGAAAACCATGAAACAAACACCAGTTCTTCGGGTTGCGGAATGTCAAAATGCTCGCCGTACATTTCTTCAGCCTCGAGCACGATTTGCTCATTCAAACCTTGTGCAATTGGGTGTCCTGGAGTCACAACCCACAGGCGTTCGCGGTCGTTGGCTTCGCGCCATTTCAGGTCGCAAGTTGTTCCCATTAAGGTTTTAAAGATTTTCGAGAAATGCCCCGAGTGCAAGACCACCAAACCCATGCCCTGCAAAACTCGAGCCTTGACGCGTTCCACAATTTCATCCGTGACTTCATCGTGCGCCATGTGACCCCACCAGAACAGCACATCGGTTTTACTGAGCACGGCACTTGTTAAACCGTGTTCGGCTTCGTCGAGGGTTGCCGTGGTGACGTTAAAACCTGTCGCCGCAAGAGGCTTGGCGATGGCGTTGTGAATGCCGTCTGGGTAAATCGCAATGACTTTTTCGTTCTTCTTCTCGTGACGAAATTCGTTCCAAACCGTAACGTTTAAGCTCATGATGGTAGTTTAAGCGTTTAAGAGTTTGAAGTAAATCACCGTCGCCTGAAACTCGCCGTGTTCGTTGGTAACATACGCTGGAATCAAACCAGAAATTTGAAATCCAAGCGATTGGTACAGGTTATTTGACGGATCACCTTCCCTGGTATCCAGCACCAAAGTCGTGCGGTTTAAATCTCGAGCCACCCGCAACAACTCGAGCATCAACGCCCTTGCAACCCCGCGCCGACGCGCTTTTTGATGCACCAATAACTTGCAAACCTCGGCACGGTGAAGCGCGTTGGTTTTGCTGGCAAACTCGAGTTGAACCGTACCAACCACGCCCAATTCTGCATCTCGAGCGACCCACAATAAACTCGAGCCTTTGGTTACTTTCTCGAGTACCCCAAGCCAATAATCGTTGGCATCCGAATCTGAAAACGGTGGCAGATAACCGATGCTCGCGCCAGAGTTAATGCTGTCCTGCAAGATTTCAACCAATACGGGAAGATGCTTGG
>JANLWR010000172.1:0-3573 GCA_031364625.1 Deinococcales bacterium
AAACAATTGATCAATTTGGTTTCTTCTTGAAAAATTTATCTTGTTCCCATTTGGCAGGATTATTTTTAATATAATGGCTGATGCGCTGGTAAGATTCTTCGTTGCGAATGATGTTATCATAAAAGCGGGCCTGCCATTTGAATTCAGGTTTTAAATGACGGGCATTTTTCGTGACGGCCGATTTGTACGACCGGATTATTGCAGACACCGAATTTGATTTGGGCGAACCCGTTCGGTGATCTGAGGGCAGGATCGACCTGAGGCGCGAGATTTTTTCTCGTTTTAAGTTTTCAATTCAAGACAACAAAAAACGGCACTCAAGACGAGTGCCGTTTTTCCGATGCTTTAATTCGGACTGCCAAAATATTGTTGTGTTGAAAGTCTAAATCGAATCTATTGGCTCGAGCGTGTAATCAAAATCGTAAGAATGCACTCCACCCTCAATAGTAATCATCATTGTGCCGCTCAGTCCCATCAATTGATCTGTCCCAGAATCTGGCACGACCGTAATCTCGAGTTTGGGTTCACCTCTGTTCATTGTGCCCGTGTGCTGAAGCACAAAACCACCAGCCCAGTCTTGAAGTGTTCCGCTGACGCGTTCTATCGCCACATAACCCGCCGAGCCTTTGACCGCCGTGCCAGCCGAAAGCATTTCGCCGCGACTGGTCGCTTTCAGATCACCAAAAAATTGTTTGTCAATGTCCAACCTGCCAAGGCTCGAGTCTGCCGCACTGTTGTTAAGCGTTAAAGGGCTGATTTTGACTTCAAACGTTCCGCTGGCTCGAGGCATGGTGCTCCTTATTGGTTTGACAGATAACGTTCTTGCAAAATCTTGCTGTGATGCCGCACATGACCGACCATGATGTACGCCAGCGCCAGCACGGTAATGTGGTTGTTGCTGGCAGTTCCAGCTCGAGTCCAAGCCTCAAAGCTGAGATGCTTGAACATCGAGACGTTCGCGGTTCGCAATGCCATAAATTCGGCACTGAGGTCTGCCAAGGAAATCTGGTCAAAACCCGCCTCGGAAACATATTGGTTTTCATCAAAACTGAAAAGCTGAACGCTGTCGCCTCGAGAGAAGGTAAATGCCCGAAAAGCAAAAACCCGTTCACCATCGATCATGTGCCCGATCACTTGGCGGATGCTCCACTTGTCAGCGCCGTAACGATACAAGGATTTCTCTTCGGAAATACCGCTCAGTAAAGCTCGAATTTCTTGAATTTGTTGCTCGAGTGCGGGTAAGATTTCGGTTTCTGGCACAAGTGAAACATACGTTTCGTAAAAAGGGTTGTACTCGGTTTTTTTGGGTCGCTGGTTCATGGTTTCTTTCTTAAACATTGCTGGTGATTTGAACCTCGTTCAGGCGGCGCTTGGCAACACTTGCGGTTGGGAAGCTGGGCGAAAGCATCAACGCCCTTGCCAGGGCAACGGCTGTGCCGTAGCGTAAACTTTCGGTCCAGTCCATGTTTTGGGTGATGCCAACAATCGTGCCTGCCAGCAGCGCGTCGCCGCAACCGACCGTGTTTTTGGCTTGAACCCTGGGCGGTGAGGCGTGAAAGCAACTGTATTTGGTCAGCATGATCGAACCTTCCCCGCCCAAGGACAGCAGCACGTTTTGTGCACCCAGAGCTTGAATCTTTCTGGCAGCCGCCACCGCGTCGCTGAGGTCTTGAATTTTAGAACCCAGCAACATTTCGGCTTCGACGCGGTTTGGTTTGACCAGCCAGGGTTCGGCTTTTAATGCCAACTCGAGGGCAGAACCTTCGGCGTCGATCACCACCCGCGCACCACGAAGTTGAATTTTACGAGCCAGGTCGGCGTAAACGGTGCTTTGAATCCCGCGCGGCAAACTGCCCGCCAGCACCACCAGGCTGTCACTTTGCACCCGTTTTAAAAGTGTCGTCTCGAGGGTTTGCCATTCGAGCAAATCGAGGCTTGGTCCGCTGGCGTTAAATTCGGTGATTTGAGCACCATCAAGCAACTTAAAATTGCAACGGCTCGAACCCGTAATCGGAATTTTCACCAGTTCAAAATTGGGATCGGGCAACAAACTCGAGATCGCTTGACCGATCACATCGCCGAGCGGCGCAATGGCGATGCTCGAGATGCCGAGTTTGGCGGCGGCTTGGGCAACGTTGATACCTTTGCCGCTGGCTTCGATAAAGGCACTTTGGGCGCGGTTCATGCCCCCCAAAGTCACCCCCGAATGGACTTGGGTGATGTCAAGGGCGGGATTGAGGGTCAGGGTGATGATTCTGGCTTGGGTCATTGGTGTTGGTATCCTCGTGAAGTATTGCGTTCAGTTTACCGTGTTCTCGTAAAACCCGAGCATACCTTAGCTTACGTGCGTGATAGTCGTGTTCGGGCACAAATTGCCTGGTTGCAGACGGCGTTTTGACCCCCTTGCCCAGATGATGCCACGCCAGCAGCGCCGCCCCGAGCGCACTGGCGTGGGGGCTTACATAAACCTCGAGCGGCACGCCAAAAATGTTGGCTTTGTACTGCATCCAAAGATCACTCCTGGTCGAGCCTCCAACCGCCCGAATGCTGCTGGCGGCAATGTTTAAGCGCTTTAAACTGCGGTTTGACTCGAGGCACAAGCCTTCCAGCACGGCTTTTGCCAGGTGTCCAAGATTGTGGGTGTCAAACAAACCCAAAAACATGCCGCCCGTCAGTGCGGTGTCGAACGGGTCGTCGCTGGGGCTGCGCAGGTGCGGCACGAACAAGGGCGTGTTGCCAGTACACTGCCCTGCCAGTTCGAGAATTCTGGCTCGAGCGCTCTCAAAATCACTTTGATCTGCCACGGTGCGCACAAACCAGTCAAACGTCGATCCCGCCGCACGAAAGGTCGTCATGGCGTACCACTGGTCTTGAAGGGCATGATGTCCGACCACAACCCCAGGCTCTTTAAGCACGGTTTCGAGTTGATCGCGCCCCAAGATTTGCATGAAGGTCTCGACTGTGCCGCAGGCGTGCATGACCGCCCCAGGCAGGTTAACGCCCAATGCGAACGCCGCGCAGGTCTGGTCGTGTGCCGCCTCGAGCACTGGAATTCCCACATCCAATCCCGTTAGTTTTGCCGCCTCGAGTGTGATTGCGCCAATCTGCTCCCCTGGCATTCTGAGCGGCGCGAGCAGGTCTTGAACACCAAATTTTTGTGCAAGACTGGTATTCCAACTCGAGTTTTTTAAGTCAAGCAACAAGGTTCTGGAAGCCTGAGTCAAACCCATTTGCAGCTTTCCTGTCAGTTTGAAGGCAATCCAATCGGCTGCTGACACCCAACGCGTCTCAAACGTGAACAATTCTGGACGCTCGAGCCTCAGCCACAAGATTTTCAAGAGCGAATACGTGTGATCTGCCATCAAACCCGAACTGGCACGCAAGGTTTCGAGAGAAACTGTTTGCTCGAGTTTTTCAAGCATGATTTTTGGGCGGGCATCAAACCATGCCAGCATTCTCGGCTCGAGCAGGACACCACAAGCATTCACCAGTACGCCAGATTCGCCAAAACTGCTGATGCCAATGGCTTTGATCTGACTCGAATGACCCTGGACGGCTTCTCGAATCAATTTG
>JANLWR010000187.1:0-1706 GCA_031364625.1 Deinococcales bacterium
TATCTGGGCAGAGGTTGTAGCGCCCTCGTTTGCAGTGATAGCACGTTCGGCACGGATAGCCTGGCTCGAGGCTGACCCGGTCACCGACTTTCAGATTTGAGACTTCAGAGCCTATTGCTGCGACCACACCCGCGCTTTCATGCCCGAGCACGAGCGGTTTTTCGACCACGTAACGCCCAATATGCCCATCGGTAAAATAATGCACATCGCTGCCGCAGACACCGACGCGCTGGATTTTCACCAGCACATCTTTTGCATCTGGCGTCGGAACTTTCCAAGTCTCGAGCCGTACATCACGGATGCCGTGCATGACCGCAACGCGCATGGTTTGGGGAATCACCATGAAGTGTACCCGCCGTCCACGACCACATTGCTGCCCGTCATAAAACTCGAGGCTGGACTTGCCAAAAACACGGCGACGGCGGCGACCTCGAACGGTTCGCCCAAACGTCCCATTGGCGTGCTGGTCAGCCATGCCTCGCGCCATTCTGGATTCTCGAGTCCAAGTTTGGTCATGGGTGTGCCAATGTAACCAGGGCTGATGCTGTTGACGCGCACCCCTCGAGCTGCCCATTCACCAGCCAAGGATTTGGTAAGGTGAATCACACCCGCTTTGGCGGCATTGTACGCCGATTGCGGTTGGGGTCGGTTGGAAATAATGCCCGACATCGAACCGATGTTGACAATGCTGCCCGCGCCACGCGTCAGCATGTGCTTGCCAACTTCGCGGCAACAGTAGAACACGCCGTCCAAATCCACGCTCATGACCAAACGCCATTCGTCATCGGTCACATCTTCGGACGGTGTGTTGCGGCAAATACCAGCATTATTGACAATACAATCAATTCTGCCGTGTTTTTTAACGACCTCCACCACCATGCTTTTCACGCTGCTCGAGTCTGTGACATCAGTTGCTACAAAATCTCCCTCGAGTTTGTGGGCTGCGGCTTCGCCAGTGCTTGCGTTGGCTTCAGCAATCACCAGGTACGCGCCCGAGGCTCGCATGGCTTGGGCGATTTCAAAGCCGATGCCTTGTCCGCCGCCGGTGACGATCACGATTTGATTCTCGAGGTTAAAATTGGGTGCGCTCACGGTTGAACTCCTTTGGAAGATTTCTCGCGTAGGGGCACATGGCCATGCGCCGCTACAAAACGTTGATTTTTTAAAATATGGCTCGAGAATCTCGAGTTTTAAATTCGTAAATAATATATTTTGATTTATAAATCATTCAATTACGGAACAATCAAAACTTTTTGTGAACCGTTCATTCCAGGGTGGTCTTTGTACTCGAGCGCAAGTTTGAGTTGTTCGATTGGCAGCCTGTGCGTGATGAGCGGTTTGACTTGCACCCGTCCACTGGACAGCCACTCGAGCGCAATTGGGGTTGTGCCGAGCAAGGAAAAACTACCCAGAATGGTCAGGTCGCGCCTGAAGACCTCGTAGGGACTGATTTCAACCCTGGCATCGTCTGGGGCGACACCGTAGTACAAGATTTTACCGCCAGGGGTGGCGTATTGAATCATTTGCGAAATCACGGCGGGAGCACCTGTGGCTTCGGTCACGACATCAAAACCGTAAGGCTCGAGGTCAAACAGTTGGGTGCTAAGGTCTTTGCCAGGCTCGAGCGCCAGTTTTGCGCCAAGCTGCATGGCGAGGGCGCGACGCTCTAAGTTGGGTTCGACCACGGTGATTTCGGAAACGCCAGA
>JANLWR010000111.1:0-2499 GCA_031364625.1 Deinococcales bacterium
CCTTTGACTGGTGAAACCATTGTCAAAGACCGTTTACGTGGTGATGTGAATTTTAAAAATGCCGAACTTGATGACAAGGTTATCTTGAAAGCCGATGGTTTGCCAACCTATCATCTTGCCGCAATGGTCGATGATCGTCTCATGGGCGTGACGCATGTGATTCGTGCCGAGGAATGGCTCTCGAGTACCCCGATTCATGTGCTTATTTATAAGGCGTTCGGTTGGGACGAACCAAAATGGATTCACACGCCGCTCCTGCGCAATCCCGACAAGTCCAAGCTCTCCAAACGAAAGTCCAACACCAGCGTCGATTCGTACCGCGAAATGGGCATTTTTCCTGAAAGCTTACTGAATTACCTCGGCATGATGGCTTGGAGTATGCCTGACGCTCGAGAGGTTTTTAGCGTTTCTGACATGATCGAGCATTTTTCTTGGGATCGGGTGAGTTTGGGCGGACCCGTGTTTGACTTGGACAAACTGACCTGGCTCAATGGCAAGTACATTCGTGAAGTGCTCAGCCTCGAGGTACTGGTGAACCGCGCAAAGCCGTTTCTGGTTTCGGCTGGTTTTGACGTTTCAAACCATGAGTACGTCTCGAGCGTGGTTCAGATTTTGCGTGAACGTTTTAATTTGCTGAGTGAGCTTCCACAAAAAGTTTCGTACTTTTTTAAAGACATCGAACTCGAGGAAAAAGCGGCTGCAAAACTGCTTGAGGGACTTGAACACCTTCGGGCATTGCTGCCGCAACTCGAGGCAGCCAGCAATTGGGATCAAGCCACGCTCGAGCCAATTTTTAAGGGTTATGCCGAAATCAGTGGCGCAAAATTGGGTGCGGTCATGCAACCGCTTCGGGCGGCGATCACGGGCAGGCTCGAGAGTCCTGGGATGTTTGAGGTCTTGATCGTTTTGGGCAAAGTTAAATGTTTGGAACGCATTCGCCAGCAAATCAGTTAATTCTCGAGCCGTGATGACCGTGGTGTTCAAGTTTTTTGAACATCACGTTTTTCATTTGTAAGTTATCCTCAAGAAACCAAAGTCAGCATTTGAGAAGAGGACTTCATGACCGATAGCGCACAAAGCCCAGTTGTTAAACCCGAACGACCTATGATCTTGCGCATCATTTACTTTTGCCTGATCGGGTGGTGGTGGGGTTCATTGTGGACGTTATTCTCGGCATTGGTCGCACTGTGTATTTTTTATCCTGGACATCCAAATTTCCTCAACTTTGACGCCGTACCGACCATGTTCTCCAAAGTCAAAACAATGTACTTCTTGTAAAACCAAAAAAGCCCCAGCAAAGGGGCTTTTTTCGTTGCTCGAGAAACTTAAACTTTTGGCGCTGCTGGCATGGCTGCGGCGACATTTGCTGCCACATCAGGCAATTTGCCATCTGGGGTCAGTTTGTCAATGGCGGTTGGAAGATGCTCGGCAAGTTGACCAGCCAACACCGCAGGTTCTACCCCTGCCTCTTTCGCCATTTCGTGAAGTTTATCCGCACCGACAGTTTGGGTGATTTGGTCGGCTGTCACGGGTTGGTTGTCGCCCATACCAATCCATGAATTGATCGTACCGCCCAAGCCCTGCTTTTGAAATTGGTCAACCACGCCCTGCAAGCCACCGTGTTCATTCACGTATTTGGTGACTACCGCCACTGCACCTGCACCGAGAACCCCGCCTAAAATACCATCGAATAATCCCATGAAAACCTCCCGCGCATCAATTGCGCTTTTCCGATTCTAGACCTTAAATGTCCAGGATGGAAGAGAAATGAAATCAGGGCAGGCTTAAAGATTTACTCAAACAATTCGTTCACCGCAAAATTCCAATCTGGCAAAGCAGGTTCGGCATTGGCAATTTCATCTTTTCGGAAAACTCGAGGTGAATAGGGTGCATCGGCACGGTATGAGCGAATCACGTCTGTTCCAAGCAAATCGACATCCCAAACCACCAATGTACCGCAAGCAAAATAATCAGCTCGTTTTTGCGCCATGTTGCGCTCGCTCGCGTCGCCGTAATCATTCTCACTTCTAACTTCAATCGCAAAGACTGGAGCACCCTCCAGAAAGCGCATCCCACTTCTCGCGCCCAAATGAAATGAAGCATCGGGGCTAAACGATTCACGGTGCGGAAGACGAACGACGTAACCAACATTGTCAGTGTACGCCCGTCCTAAACCTGTTTTCCGAGCATAATCACGTAAGCTTGAATATGCCGCACCGCCTGCTGAACTGGGGAAATCTCCTGAAGGCGTCATAAAAACAATTTCTCCTTCAATCAGTTCAGCTTTACTTTTGACGTTCATCAAGTCATGTATCGTTGCTCGAGTTGCCACGGTCATAAATCACCTCGCAATGGAATCATTTTAGCACCCGAGTTTAAACCTGGGTTAAGGTAATCACAGGAGTACACGATGAGTTGGTTTCAACGGTTAAAACAAGGACTTTCCAAAACCCGAGCCGCCCTCAACCAAGTGGCGGGTCCGCTCGGCGTGGACATCAG
>JANLWR010000240.1:0-2470 GCA_031364625.1 Deinococcales bacterium
GAACAATGCCCGATTTTTTCAGGGCGTTCAGTTTTGCCGACCCCGTGCCGTCTGCTGGGTAAGGACCCCCTGTTTCACTCGGGATTTTTGCCACACACGCGGCAGCCGCCTGCGCCACCCGAGCACCACTGATGAGCGTGCCAAGCCCGATCAAGCCCAGGCTTAACGCCTTGCGGCGGTCTACGGGCGAGCAGAGCAGCATGTTCAAGTCGGCATTCAAACCCAAATCGTTTACGTCATCCTGATGATCGTCATGGTGGTTCATCAATACTCCTTGACCTGCTTAAGAGAGAGGGCGAAACTCGAGCCGAGACTAAATTCCTACGGTTAGGGTTGCAGTGTACCCATTGGTCGTATTGCCTGTAAGTGTTGCCAGCTCGAGCGTTGCACCGTCTTTGAACACGTTGTCTGTTGCCAAAGAAACCTGTGACAGGTTGGCGACGCTGCTCGAGTAACCTGTTGCAGTCGCATATACGACCTTGCAAGTATCTTCGGGCAATGCCAGTTGCGAGGTGTGAATCTGATTTGCCGAACTTGTGGCGCTCGAGAGCGATGGGTACACTGCAAAATGAGCATGGGGCCAGCGCCCCGAGTAACAGGCTGGAAACACCGATTGAAAGCTGACCTTGCCTGAAGCGTCGGTGACTTGCACGCCGCGCAAGTAATCCTCGGCGGTCACGCCATTGCTGTACATCGAGTACAGACCCTCGCGGTTGCAGTGCCACAAATAAATGGCGTAACCAGGTAAAGGCGTACAACTGGCGGCGCTGTCCACCAGCGTCAATTCGATGGTCAACGGAACACCAGCCGCGACATTGCCAGTAATTAAACTGGTTTTAAGGTCGCTGCGAACAATTCCAGAACGTTGCAGCGCGTTCAGTTGCTGATTCGAGGCACTCGAGCCGTCGGCAGGGTACGGTCCTGCGGTTTGGCTTGGGATCAGGCTGCAAGCCGCCGTGCCACCACCAGTGTCATTGGTGGTGTTACAGCCAAGCAGGGTACTCAGACTCAATAAGCCCAGTTGCAGGGCTTTACGACGCTCCAGGGGCGTACGCATCCACATGTTGAGGTCTGCACTTAAACCCAGATCAAACTGATCGTGCTGGTTGTCGTGGTTCATGGGCTGTCTCCTTTTGGCAAGCGCCAGACTTTCTTAAAGACACTATTGCCTAAAGCGTATAAAATCCGTGTAAAGTCTAAAACCATGCGTGTTCTGGTGGTCGAAGACGAAACCATGCTGCTCGATGCCATCGCCAGGGGTTTGCGGCGTGAAGGCATGGCGGTAGATGTTGCCCTTGACGGGGCGTTGGCGCTCGAGAAACTTGCCGCAACAGTTTTTGATGTGGTTATTTTAGACCGTGATTTGCCAGTCATGCACGGCGATGATGTTTGCAGAACGCTTAAAATGCAATCAAACAGCCCCCGTATTCTGATGCTGACCGCATTAAACGAAGTCGAAGACCGTGTTGGCGGTCTGAGCATCGGGGCGGACGATTATCTGGGCAAACCATTCGCTTTTGTCGAACTGGTTGCCAGGATACGCGCCCTTGGACGACGCGATTTGACGCAATCTAACAAAGTGCTCGAGCGTCACGATTTGCGCCTCGATTCTCAACGACGAATTTGCACCAGGGGCGAAGAGATTTTAAAACTGACCAACAAAGAATTTGGGGTGCTCGAGATGTTGTTGCTTGTGAACAGTGCTGTTGTCAGCGGCGAAACTTTGCTCGAGCAGGTCTGGGATGAAACCACCGACCCCTTCTCGAACACGGTACGAACCACCATCACGTCCTTGCGGCGCAAACTTGGCAATCCACCCCTGATCGAAACCGTGATTGGTGCTGGGTACTGCATCCCATGAAAATAAATGCCAAACCACGTTTTGCCCTGACCTTCCGCCTGCGCCTGGCACTGGTTTACTGCGTCATGTTTTTGCTGGCGGGAACGGTGCTGCTGGCGGGAACGGTGCTGCTGGCGCTGAATTATTCTTTATTGCGTTACGGACTCGAGCATCGCCCTGCGCCCTCGCCCCGTGAAGCCAGTACAGCTCGAGACAAACCACCAGAACCACCACGCGACCGACCCGTGACCGCGCAGGGAATTTTACGTCAACAAATTTTTAATCAAGCGCTCAATTTGCTTGTGTCACAGTCTTTATTGGCATTGGCGCTCCTCACCATTCCGATTTTTGCCCTGGCGTACCTGATTGCAGGATGGTTATTAAAACCCTTGCGGCGCGTGACCGAAACCGCCCGCAACCTCTCCGAGCACAACCTCGAGAACCGCTTGCAACTAAAAGGTCCAAAAGACGAATTGCAAGAACTCGCCGATACCTTTGACACCATGCTCGAAAGGCTCGAGTCCACATTTCGTTCGATGAAACAATTCAGTGCCAATGCCGCTCACGAACTGCGAACCCCGTTGACAATGATTCAAACCGAAGTGGATGTGACCCTGGCTGACCCCCAAG
>JANLWR010000255.1:0-6680 GCA_031364625.1 Deinococcales bacterium
GGATCGCCATGAGATGCGGATTCGTGGGTTTGTGGATGTGTATAACGCGCCGTTGGAAGCCAAGGTTAGAATCAGTCAAACTTAGGACACTACCTGAAATTGTTAGGCATTTTACTATCGCCAATCACGTCGATGAGCACAAATTTAAAGGAATTCTCCTTGAAGCACCAACTTCGATAAAATCTTGGAAACATCTTGAAGAACTTTGTATTTTAAGATGTCCGAGATTAACATTATCCGCAGACTGTTTTTTACCGCTCCAAAATCAACCCTTTGTTGTTAGTGCAGCGAACCGCATACAGGTTCTTTTGGATACTCTTGAACGATTCAAGGGCTGTTTTGATAACAAGGGCGCACGAACATCTGAGGGACATCAAATCCAAAAAGACCATTTTGAAGGTGACAAGGCTTGGTTTTCAGACTCGTCAGTTTCAGAGAAGTCAGCATTTGAAAACGAGTTAAAGTTCAAACATCCAAAACTACCAAATGAAAAAATATCTTGTACTTGGCATGGCAAAGTGAAAACACCCCAGTATCGTATTCATTTTTCTTGGCCCATTACCGCAAATGAACCGTTATACGTGGTTTATATAGGTCCAAAAATCACCAAGCAATAAATTCCCTGGTCACGATAACACCTTCCAAACCAAAACATTCTTCACAATCTCTTGCCGCACCAATTCCCGTTCCTCGAGTTCGACCAAATGCGCCAGAACTGCGGTTTGGTTTAAAACATAGCTCGAGAGTGAGGTCATGGAAATCTGGAAGGTTGCGCAGACCATTGCGAGGATTTCTGAAAGTGTGCTGGGGTTTCGACAGGCGGCAAAAACGGCGCGGTTGGCGAGTTCGATCGCCTCGAGGTTGGCGTTGCAAATTCCTGAAATGTCTGTCGTTGGCTCGCCGTGTCCTGGTAGTAAAACTCGAGCGCCAGAATCTCGGATCACATTCACGCTTTCGCGTTGTCTGGCAATGTCCACCGCGAATTGCAATGGGTGTTTCTCGAGGGTCGGCAGTCCAAACACTGCATCGGCAGCAAACAGTACCTCACCGAATTTAACGGCGAACATCTGTGCGGCGTGACCGCCAACGTCAATTAGTTCCAACTCGAGGTCGCAGATGGTTTTAAAGCCTGGTTCATTCAGAATTTTCGTGCCACTCGGACTGCCCATCAACCATTTGTTCTGTAAACTGTTTGGTGGGCGCACACCACCAAACAAATACATCGGCTCGAGAATCGGGTATTTGATGATGGCTTCCTCGAAAATTGGGGCGTAGGCGGGAATGCCGCAGGTATCTTGCAGATAAGCATTGCCGCCGTAATGGTCGGCGTGCGAATGGGTGTTAACTACCGCTCGAGGACTGAGGTTTTTGGTATGGCAAGCTTTTAAGATTTTTTTGGCATGGTCTTTATCAGACCCCGAATCGATCAATAACGCTCCGCCGTCGGGGGTCTCGAGCACGCCTACGTTTACTGCACCCGGAAGGTAAAAAGTTTTTGGTGCGAGTTCAATCAGTTCAATCTGACTCATGACTCAGATTACCTTGACTTGAGTTTGTCATGTTCCTGATAGGCTGTAGACATGAGCATAGAAGGTTCGGGCGGAATTCATGTGATCGTCACCGGTGCCAGCAGTGGCATCGGCGAGGCGACGGCACGGCTGTTGGTGGCACATGGTTGCCGCGTGACGCTGGCAGCACGAAGGGCAGATAAACTCGAGGCGTTGGCGGCGGAGATCAATCCATCGGGAAAACGGGTCACGATAGCGCCAACGGATGTCAACAAACCCGGTGATCTCGAGCGCTTGGTCGAACGGGCGAACGCGATTTTTGGTCGAATCGATGCGGTGGTGAACAATGCTGGCGTGGACAACGGGGCAAAGCATTGGTGGACGTTGCCACCAGAAAAATCGGCGTTGACACTACAAACCAATTTGATCGCAGTGGTTGAGTTAACGCGTTTGGTTTTACCGCAGATGCTCGAGCATAAAGCGGGCAGCATCATCAACGTTGGGTCTGTGGCAGGGCATATTGGAACCTCGAGTTTGTACTCTGCCAGCAAATTCGGTGTGCGCGGTTTTTCGCTCAGTTTGCGGCGCGAACTGGCTGGAACTGGCGTGCACGTTTCGCTGGTGTCACCAGGTTTTATTCGCACGCCTTTGACCGAGACGGGCAGACCGATGCCGATGCCAGGTCCTGAAATCGTGGCGAAAGCAATTCAAAATTTACTCGACCATCCAAGGGCGGAAACGGTGGTGCCTGGCTGGTATCGTTTCCTGATTTTTCTCGAGAATGCTTTTCCATTGATCGGTGATCGCGTGGTGGCACAGATTCGGGCTTCCAAAGTCGGTGAGAAGCTTTAGTTTTCTGTCTGTGAAATGTTTTTTAAGTTTTTTTGTTGATTAATGCAAGTTGACTTTTGTAATGAGCATATGCTGAGATTTTTTCTGCCTGCGCACAACCATAACGTCATTTTCGAGCTTTAAACAGAATCATGAATTTACTTTTTTGTGTACAGGACGACGTACTTATTCTTAAAACCTTACTGGCTCGGATTAAATCAACCTTATACAATATAAATCACGTGTACCACTTGTTTTAATTGAAAAGCATATGTTATGCTTCGTCTCGAGCGCAGTTTTAACAACAGGGGTGGCTCGATTTGTTTACCAGAACGCATCGAAAACATTCCCAGAAATTGATAACAGGCGCAATTCTTGGAGGAATTATCATGGCAAAGAAAAAGACCCTCACCAAATCCGATTTGATTGACGTTCTCGCCGAAAAGAACCAAGCCAAAAAGAAAGACATGAAAGCTTTCATGGATTCTTTTGTCGCCGAAGTCGCCAGCGCCCTAGACAAAGGCAACAAAGTCCAAATCACAGGCTTTGGAACTTTCGAGGTTCGCAGCCGCAAAGCCCGTACCGGCGTGCGTCCTGGCACGACCACCAAAATCAAGATTCCAGCCAGCAAATACCCGGCTTTCAAACCAGGCAAAGCCTTAAAAGATCAAGTCAAGAAGTAAACGCTCAACTTTAGAATCTCGAGGGTCAGACATTGACCCTCGAGATTTTTGTAGCTCAATGCAACTCACCAAGTTTGTGCGTTCTGATTGGTATTGGGTAGAGATTGAATCAAGCGATCAAGCTGCTCGGAAGTTGGTTCAAACAACGCCGAAAAACTCCAAGTTTTGGCGTTGGGATTTACTTTCAGGGCTTTCACGTCCAAACGTGTCGTAGCCGCTGCGGTTGTGGATTGAAGGCGCACAATCCGCATTTGCATCCCGTCGGTCACCAAATGAATCGCGCTGGGTTTCCAATTTTTAGTCTGAGACTCGAGAATCTCAAATATTCCCCGTACCACCCATAAACGCCCCGTACCAACCAGAGTCTCGAGATCGTGGGGTAATTTTCGTCGTTGTGCGGCGCTGCCCAAGCGTATTGGTGCAAGCTCTGAGCCTCGGCGGTCTTTGAAGATTTCGGTGATTCGACCCGAAAGCACACGAATCGAGGTTTCGTCACCCACGATTTTAGCTTGCGTCAGCTCCATGACACGAGTTTAACAAACCATGAGGCATTGAACAAGTTTTGTCTAAAATCATGATGGTTATCATCAGGTGCTGCGAATTGCTCGAGCCACACAAAAACGCCGTCTCAGTTCGAGACGGCGCTCGAGTTTAAAACGCTGTTTAGGCGTCTTCTTTGATTACTCCAACTTGCTTTAAACCCCAAACCGCAGCGCCTGCACCTGCGACCACCAGGGCAATTTGACCAATCAAGACCAAAATTGCGCTCAACAAGCCACTTAACAATGCGTTTGCCAAGACTCCAGCCACGCCGCCCACCACACCCGCAATGCCCAAATTCTGGGGTTTGGTGAGTTTGAGTTGAAACGCAAGAGCCACACCGACTGCCACACCGATAACCAAAGCCAACCATAAAGCCATATTGAATACCTCCTGAGTACAGTATGCGCTGAAACCCCAAAAAGTTCCAAGTCCCACACCTTTAAGCATCACGACTTGAGCACACTGCCTGTTTTCGACTTGCGCCAGAGCCAGTTCTCCTGTATATTACCGAGGTTTCTCAACCCGTGGTGATTGGGTTGGGGTTGGCGCGACAAACCCCTTTAATGCTAAAGGAAGCCGTGACCAACAAGTGGGAACCACGCAAAAGCGTGCGCCCCGAAGCTCGAGAGTCGCACTTGAGCCATCACTAAGGAGAGTTCATGCCTACAGTTCAGCAGTTGCTTCGCAAAGGTCGCCGTGTTTTGGTCAAAAAGTCCAAAGTCCCGGCTCTCAAAGGCTCGCCACAACGTCGTGGCGTTTGCACGGTTGTGAAAACCACCACGCCTAAAAAGCCAAACTCGGCGCTTCGTAAGATTGCGCGTGTTCGTTTGTCCCACGGTATGGAAGTCACGGCTTACATCATGGGCGAGGGTCACAACCTTCAAGAGCACAGCGTTGTGTTAATTCGTGGCGGTCGTGTCAAAGACCTGCCTGGTGTGCGCTACCACATTGTTCGTGGTGTGCTCGACACCCAGGGTGTCAAAGACCGTAACAAGAGCCGTAGCAAATACGGAACCAAAAGGGCGAAAGCCGTAGCGAAGGGCGCAGCGCCCGCCAAGAAGAAGTAAGGGTGATCTGAATGTCTCGTCGTCGTCAAGCTGAAATCCGTCCGGTTCAACCCGATCTCGTGTATAGCGATGTTGTGGTTTCCGCCCTCATTAACCGAATCATGGTGGACGGCAAGAAAAACCTTGCCAGCCGCATTTTTTACGGTGCTTGCAAAGTCATTCAAGACAAAAGCGGCAATGAACCGCTGAAAGTCTTCAAGACCGCCTTTGACAACATCAAACCGCGCGTCGAAGTCCGTTCGCGCCGCGTCGGTGGTAGCACCTACCAAGTGCCTGTGGATGTCTCTGTCCGCCGTCAACAAAGCGTTGCGCTTCGTTGGTTGGTCAGTGCCGCCAACAACCGCGCCGAACGTACCGCAGTCGAACGTCTCGCCAACGAAATCCTCGACGCCAGTCAGGGTCGAGGCGGCGCGATTAAGAAAAAAGATGACGTAGAACGCATGGCAGAAGCCAACCGCGCCTACGCACATTACCGCTGGTAAAAGCGATTAGCGATAGGCATGAAGCGATTGGCTTTGGCTTTCGGGCTTAGGGCTGGTCGCTTAATGCTGAAATTCTCGAGCAAGCCAAAATGAGGCTCGAGAGGAGGTGAACGCCCGTGAATCAAGTTTCTGAAGAACCATCACAGTGCAAAATCGGTTTAGTGCGTTTCTCTCGAGTTCAAGAATTCTAGTCAGTCTCTGAGGTTTTTTATGGCGAAAGTGGATACCAGCAATTATTTGAATCTCACCCGAAATATCGGCATCGCGGCACACATTGACGCGGGCAAAACAACCACCACAGAACGCATTTTGTTTTACACTGGGCGCGTCCACAAAATTGGTGAAGTCCACGAGGGCGCAGCCACCATGGACTGGATGGAACAAGAACGCGAGCGCGGCATTACCATCACCGCCGCCGCCACGACTGCCATCTGGGCAAAGGACGGCATCGACTGGACGGTCAACATCATTGATACCCCAGGTCACGTCGATTTCACCATCGAGGTTGAACGTTCGATGCGCGTGCTCGACGGTGCAGTTGCCGTATTCGACGCCAGTCAGGGCGTAGAACCACAGTCCGAGACCGTTTGGCGTCAAGCCGACAAGTACCGCGTGCCACGGATTGCGTTTGCCAACAAAATGGACAAAACGGGCGCAGATTTTAGCCTGGTGGTCAACGACATCAAAGAACGCCTCGGTGCAAAACCAGCCCCGATTCAAATGCCAATGGGCGCAGAAGATCAATTTATCGGCATTATTGACCTGATCAGAATGCAGGCTCACTTCTTTACCAACGACCTTGGCACGGACATTCGCATCGCGGAAATTCCAGCCGAGTACCTCGAGAAAGCCAAAGCCGCACGCTTAGAGTTGGTCGAAGTCGCCGCCGACGCCAGCGAATCGGTCATGATCAAATTCCTCGAGGGTGAAGAGGTTGACAACGCCGAACTGGTCGAAGCGCTTCGCGTCGGCACGGTCAACCAGATCATGTTCCCAGTCCTTTGCGGCTCGAGCCTGAAAAACAAAGGCGTGCAATTGCTCCTCGACGCCGTGATCGATTACCTCCCAAGCCCACTCGAGATTCCTGCGATTCGCGGTATCGACGAGGCTGGCGAGGAAGTCGAACGTCCAGCCGATCCAAAAGGTCCTCTGGCAGCCCTGGCGTTCAAGATCATGACCGACCCTTACGTCGGTCGTCTGACCTTCGTTCGGATTTACTCGGGCACGCTGCTTAGCGGAAGCTATGTTTTCAACTCGAGCAAAGAGAAAAAAGAACGCGTTGGTCGCCTTCTTAAAATGCACGCCAACCACCGCGAAGAAGTGCCGTTCTTGCGTGCCGGTGACTTGGGTGCCGTCGTGGGCATCCGCGACGCTGGCACGGGCGACACCCTGATCGGTGACAACGACCCAGTGGTCGTGCTCGAGAGCATCGAAATTCCTGACCCAGTGATTTCCTTGGCGGTCGAACCGAAGACCAAAGCCGACCAGGACAAACTCGGTTTGGGACTTTCCAAACTCGCCGAAGAAGACCCGACCTTCCGCGTCAAAACCGACCAGGAAACCGGT
>JANLWR010000125.1:0-5793 GCA_031364625.1 Deinococcales bacterium
TTTGTACAGCAGGATGGCGTTTGCTTCGTTGCCACTTTTGCATTCTGGGTAGCACAAGTGAAAAGTGTCAATTGCGGTTTGAAACAAATAAACCCTTGCTCCGCCTTTATCACCACCCCGGGAAGCGGTTTTTAACTCGAGGAAAGGACCTTTCATTTTTTTGAGGTAACGACTGTCCGAGCCGTTTTGTCTGAGGTCTGCGATCATGTTGATGATTTGTGTGACGCATTGGTGATGTTCTGAAAACTCGAGTTCGATCAGGTGTTCGATCAGTGGTGGGTGTTTGGCAGTCAGGTTTTGAGGGTGAAAAGGGTATTGGATGATTGCCATGTGGATACTTTGAAGTATCCGAGTGTTTTTGTCAACCTCGAGCACCCTACTTCAACTCCATCCTCGAGTACCACCATCACCAACGCCTCAGAACCCTCGAGCGTCAGCACTCCAACTTTTGGTGTGACCACGACAAACCTTTGACCCTCGAGCACCCCAGCTCCAGCAACCACGACCTCGAGTTCCACTCAAATCACCACGCCAGCAAACTCTGAACCCTCGAGCGTCAGAACCCCAAAGTAACGAAAGCCAATTCAATCTCGAGCCAACAATAATTCCTTCAACGACTGCATCGCACCGATTGCCCTGGGAAACCCCAGGTACGGAATCGCAAACAAAATCACTTCGCGCAGTTCTTGCTCGCTCGCGCCGGCGTTCAACGCGCCTTGCAAATGGGTTTTAATCTCGAGCGTGTTGCCCAAAGCCATTAACATGGCGGTTGCCAGAAATTCTTGGGTTTTGGTGTCCAAACCAGTCTCGCGGCTCGAGCGGTTGTAAATCTCCCCGTAAGCAAACTCGCGCACGTACCGTTCCAAATCTGGGTCGAGGTGCGTTAAACGCCGTTCGATGGCGCGTTTGGCTTTTCCCCAAATGATGTCTCGAGGGTCGAGTGGAATATCTTCGCTCATGAAAATAGCTTATCAAGCCTCAACAAACAAAAAAGTCTCGAGCGCAACACGAACGCTCGAGACCTGAAAAACAACGTTTATTTAAACTTGTAACTTTTTGGCACGATCACAATGCCAGAATCGGTGATTTTAAAACCTCGAGCGATGTCGGCTTCGGCATCCATGCCTATTTGCGTGCGCGACGGCACGATCACGTCTTTGTCGATGATGGTGTTGTGTATTTCGCAGTGACGACCAATTTCAACTTCGTCGAACAAAACGCTTCTCGAGACGTTCGAGTAAGAATTGACCCTGGCGCGACGGAAGAGAATGCTTTCCCGCACGGTGCTGCCCGAAATAATCACGCCGCCGGCAATCAATGAATTGAAGGCTTGACCTGAGCGATCACCTCCCTCATGGACAAATTTTGCGGGTGGACTGTCGGTGTTGACCGTGCGAATGGGCCATTCGGGGTTGTAGAGGTCAAATTCTGGAACGGCGGAAACCAAATCCATGCTGGCTTCATGGTACGCGTCAAGCGTTCCAACGTCTTTCCAGTAGGTGTTGGCTTTGTCCGTACCCGGGATTGGATTCTTGGCAAAATCGTAAGCTTGAATGTGGTAGCCGTCGCGCAAGGCACGTGGCAAAACGTCTTTGCCAAAGTCGTGGCTCGAGCCTGGTGTTCTGGCGTCGGCGTCGAGCAGTTCCTCCAGGGTTTTGCGGTTAAAAATATAATTGCCCATGCTGGCGAGCGCCATGTCTGGACGGTCTGGCATTGGGCTTGGGTTTTTGGGTTTTTCTTGAAACTCAATCACCCTGCCCCTGTTATCGACTTGCAAGACCCCAAACCTCGAGGCTTCGGCAAGCGGCACTGGAAAGGCGGCAATCGAAATGTCGGCGCGGGCGTCTTCGTGCTGGTCGATGGTGTGCGCGACGTTCATTTTGTAAATGTGATCGCCAGAAAAAATCGCCACCAACTCGGTTTTGTGGTTGTCCACCAGGTGCATGTTCTGGTAAACCGCGTCGGCGGTGCCTCTGTACCAGACTGCACCCAGTTCCTCGAAACGGTATTGCTGGGCTGGCACGAGGGTAATAAAATAATCGCTTAAAAAACTGCCAAACCGCCAACCGCGTTGAATATGCTCGGTCAAGGACTGGGCTTTAAATTGGGTCAGTACATAAATCGAGTAAATCCCAGAGTTGATGAAATTATTCAGTGCAAAATCGATAATGCGGTATTTTGAACCAAAAGGGACGGCGGGTTTAGAGCGTTTGGCGGTCAAAGGTGCAAGTCGAGAACCTTGTCCCCCTGCCAGAATCATTCCGAGGGTGCGGGTAGCCATGAAAATTCCTCCTGATGATTTTATTATAACGCGAATGTGCCGCAAAAAGCGCAAGCCATTGGTCAGGATTCTTAAAGGTGCTCGAGTGGAATTTCACAATCGAATCTGACACCAGGTGAAGAAGCAATGTTTATTATTCTCCACGCGGCATTCAGCCTCGAGTCATCTTCAGTTTGAAGGTTGACGGTCTCCTATTTCTTGTAAAGTTCCAGTCAGTCCAGTGATCCGACCTCGAGCATTTTTGATGGGCCAGGCGGTGATTTCGACCAAGCCAACCGAAACGTCTTTTTTAAAGTACCGCGCCTTGCACCACAGACTTTCAGAATCTCCTTGAAGCAGTGCCTCGAGGAGGGTGCGCAGTTGTTCAACGTCATTGGGGTGTATCAAGGTAATGAATGCTTGCCCCAGCGCCTCCGAAATTTCAAAGCCGGTAATTTTGTGCCAAGCTGGGCTGAGAAACCGCAATTTTGCGTGTTCGTCGGTCTGAAAAATAACCTCTTCGATGCCTTCAAGAATGTTTTTGTACTGATTTTCGGCATCTCGAGCTTGGCTGAACTGTTTAGCCCTGACAATGGCGTTCGAGACTCGGTCTGCCAGGGCGCTTAAAACCCTCAAATCGTGATGGTTTAAGGTCAAATCGTCAATGGTTTCGACGTTCAATACACCCACAACCAAATTTTCATCGAACAGTGGAACGCAAATTTCGCTGGAAAGTCCTTCAAAAGCCGCAATAAAATCGGGGTCGGTATTGACATCTTCGACCAATATGGCTTTGGAGCTTCGGATGACCTTGCCCATGACGCCACGGGTGACACCGACACGGTCAATCACGTCTGGATAACCAACGCTGTGTTGCAAAACCAATTCTGTACCTTCCAGGAGGTAAATGCTGACCAGTGGATAATTGAATAGTTTTGAGGTCAATTCGACGATGGTTCTGATCACATTGTTCGGGTCTAATTCTCTGGATAAGGCATTGCGAATTTGCTCAAGAAGCTCGAGTTCTCGGGTTTGTTGCTGACTGATTGCCAGCAGGCTGCGGTAACGTGCCTCCGATTCCCTGAGTTCAAGTTCGCGGCGGTTTTGTTCCGACAGATCGGTCAAGACCAACACGGTTCCAATCACGCTCCCAGCGACCTTGCGCGGTATTCCGGTGACGGCAACCTCGAGCCTCGAGCCATCTTTTTTGATCATGGTGTTTCGCAGGTTTGTACTGATACCCCGCTTGCGTTGTGCCCTCGCCATGCGAATCAGATCGTGTTCTTCTGGGACGATCAAATCGATCGAGTTTTTGCCAATAAATTCGTCTATGTTGTAACCAAGCATTTTGGCAAATGCCGGATTGACATATTCGTACACACCGTCACTATTGGTGATCGCCAGACCTTGTGAGACAATGTTGGTGACTGACAGGGCGTAATCTCGTTGTTGCTCCAAGGCTTCACGGGTTTGCTCGAGCTGAAAGGTGGTGCTTTGCAACTCGAGTTCTTGAATTTTTTGTTCGGTCAGCAGCGTCAAAACGCCGACCGTGCCACGAAATTCGCCGTTGACCATTCTGGGGAAACCATTTGCCAGGACTTCAATGATTTTGCCGTCAGTCCTGCGCAAGCGGTTGCGGTACGCACTGGAAACTCCTGCGCGGCGCGAGACGGTTTCTTGAAGATGAATTTCGAGATCGTCGGGCACAATAAAATCGGTTGGTTTGCGTCCGATCAGATCTTCAGGACTGGTAAACCCCAAAATTTTGGCTGCCGCAGGATTGCTGTACTCGATAAAGCCGTCCACGTTGGTGACACTGAGTCCCTGGTCAACCACTTGGGTGATCAGCAGGGCATAGTCTTGTTCGGCTTTGAGTTGTTTTTCTGCCTCGAGTAACTTTTGCACCGTGGCTTGAAGCTCCTGCTGGATTAACATTTCGCTGGTTTGGTTGGTAATCAGCGCAGTCGTTCCCTGGTAAACACCGTTTTCAACAAGGGCAGATACTGAAACTCGGGCGTAATACTTACCCCATTGGACGTTGGCATCAAAAGATTGACCTTTTAAGGCACGTTTAATGACCTTTACGGCGTCGAGGTTGTCTTGAAAAATCGTCTCGAGTGCCAAACCGATCATTTGTTCGGGATTGGCGCTTAAAATGTCGATTGCATTGCCTTCAATTCGGGTCAATTTTCCGTGCTGGTCACAGGCGATCAAAATGATTGGCAGTTGATCGATCAAATACTCGAGGCGTTCTTGGGTGCTTTCCAAATCTTTTTGCGCCCTGGTACGTTCACTGACATCGACCGCCAAACCTCGCCCACCAACCACTACGGAATCCACAACGATTGGCGACATGAACACTTCATAGTAATTGTTGTCGCGCTCCAAGGTGTAATGCAGTTTTTCGCCTGCCAGTACAGCCTGCAACCGGTCGTCGCTACCCATAAAACCGAACTCTTGCACTGGGCGACCCAATGATTTGGCACTCACTTCGGGGGTCACGTCACGTCCTTCAAGCAAGGTCACAATGCCGTTCTGATCGTAACCAAGAAACAGTACCGGCATGGCGGTGATGATGCTTGAAAGTTGTGCCTCTCGGGCTTTAAGCTTGCTTTCGGCGCTCGTTCGGTCGGTCACATCGACGGCAATCAAACTGGTTCCGACCTTGCGGTTGTGTTCGGTAATTGGTGTGACCCGAACCTCTAAATGCTGCTCTTGCCAAAAAATAATAGTGCTGAACGATTCGCCAGCCATCGCCCGCCGACCAATCTCGAGCAGCGCTGGGAATTCGCGGTAGCTGTCAAAAAAGCTGCTGCCAACAATGTTTACAAAAGGAATTTGATTTTCATTCAAACCGCGTCCCTCAAAGAAGGTCACGCGACCAACCCGGTCTAGTTTTAAAATAATGACCGGTAAACTCGAGAGTAAGATCTTCAGTTCTTGTTGCGCGGCTTCGGCTTGATTTTCAGCCAATTGACGGTCGGTGACATCAGCCGCGATACAACTCGCGCCGATCATGACGCCATTTTCGACCATTGGACTGACCCAGGTTTCAAAATAACGCCCGTTCCATTCAAGCACCTCGTCAAAGGTTTCGCCAGCCAGGGCGCGTTTGATTGCCGCCAAAACCGCAGGGCGCGTTTGAAATTCGGCAATAATGCTGTTGCCCACGATCTGATGGTGCTCTTTGGGAACACCCATTTGTTGCAATATTGCCAGAGCGCCGCCGCCAAAATAGGTGATCTGACCTTGCATATCGGTTTTGATCATCAAGATCGGCAGGCTCGAGGTGATTTTGGAAAGTTCGGCTTGGGTGCGTGCCAATGCCTCGCGCGATCTAAATTCTTCGCTGATGTCAACAATGATGGCGGTAGCGCCACTGATTTGCCCATCGGGATTGAAAATCGGTGAAACCCAACATTCTCGGTAAGCGCCCTCCCATTCGATGACCGCCGTGAACGATTCGCCTGCAAGCGCTCGTTTTAAGCCCGCGACCACAGTTTTGTTCGAGCCGAAAACCTCGAACGCCGAAC
>JANLWR010000308.1:0-3620 GCA_031364625.1 Deinococcales bacterium
CAACAATCAACCAAAAAAGTGGGTTTGGAAACCTGGTTTAGCAATCATGGGCAGTTGGAACAAAAATAAAGTTCAGGCTCGAGTTGCAAAGGGCTTATTTTGAGTACATCTTTGGTTGAGGACATTCTGGCTGCGGCAGGAAAACCCGTCTCGGGCGATACGCTAACAGTCGAGCAATTGAGGCTGGCGATCAACGAAAAACGTGTGCTCGAGGTTTCCTACTGGAGTGTGATGGGTGAAGGCAGTGCCTCATTTGGTTTTGCTTACGAGCTTTCACATTATTCCGTTTCAAAAGCTTTTCCACCGTACATCGTGTTTCCAAAACCAATCCCTCGAGAATTTCGCATTAACAGCTCTGGCAGTTGGGATGACATCGCTGACGTGTTCATTGAGTTTGGGATAAATGATTATTGATGTCACTCGAGCTTTGAGATTTCTACGTGAGTAAACAACATGCAAATCCTAAAAAAGTAGCTCGAGGTTAAAATATCAACCTCGAGTTTGGGAACTGGACTTTAATAGAATTTAAGGAAAGTTGACGATGTTAACCGGAACCGTTGCCGCACCTTGCGCCGGTCCTCCAGTGTTATTGATCACGTGGTCTATCACACCGTTGCCACCGAGTGAGACGGTCAAGATGTCATGCAACTTGACTCCCGCCGTGACGGGCACTTCAAAGCCTCGAGCGGCGTGAATGCTCGGGTCGATATTGAAAAAGCAGTAACTGCCCAAACCCCACGCCTCGTGTGTTTTGACCGAATCGGCGACCTTGTAGGCGGCATAACCGTTGATGCCATTTTGCGTCCATGCCGCCTGGTTTGGCGGGTCGTATGGCATCTCGTTTTGGAACATGATCGTGCGACCGCGCTCGCCGTTCCAGATGACTTGGGTTTTCTGAAAGTGCTCGACAAATAAACCGTAAGCCGTAACATCGTCTCCGTTGACGACCACACCAGTATCGGCGGTGTTCAGTGTCCAGCCGACGCCGTTTCCGTGGTCGGCTCGCCAAACCCAAAGGTCATCCAGCAGAATGTTGTCGCTGTTCAAGATCAGGCTGGTTGTGGCTTTGCCAAGCGTTGCCCCACCAATCCGAAAGAACACGTCATGCAATGAAGTTGGGTCTGTCGGGTCGCTCCTGTGGGAATGACGCTTACCAACTTGCAGCAGACTCGGCGAGTTTTCACTTCCAGCGTCAAACATCAAACCAGCGAGTTTCACGCCCTTCACGTCGCCAACTTTCATCGCCACGATTCCGCCGTCGGGAACTAGGGTCGGAAAGCCCATACCGAGCACGATGGTGCCCGAACGTTTGACCTGAATTGTTTCTTTGATGTGATAAATTCCTGGTGTGAAGATCAAATTTTTTCCTTCATCCAAGGCGTCATTGATGTCTTCAATAGAATTTGATGGTTTGGCAATGAAAAATTCCTTGATTGGAATCGATGAACCAGCCGCAGACCCAGTATCCCAGGTTGTTCCCACAGCGTCACGGCGTAAGGCTGGAACAAAGACCCTGTAACGACCATTCGTATCAATGTACAAGAAAGGCTTCTCTCTCGAGACTGGGCTGCTTGCCAGTGTCGTGTACGGTTGAGGATCGTAAGGCGTGCTGGAAAAAGACTGAGCGGGTGCGCCGATCACACCAGAAAACACTTGATTCCAGACCCCGTTCGACCAGCCGCCAATGTTGCTGTCGCGCACCAAAAACTGCTGCTGAGAGCCGTTGATAATAAAACCAGTTTTGGAATCGGCGATAAAGCCACCGCTGGCAAACTGCGGACCAGCCGTGCAGTAATCCATCAGGGTCAAGTTGCCGCCAGTGATGTTGACGCGACGCATTGGTGCCGCCTGAGACACCGCCCAGAAGTTTCCCGATGATCGGCAGTCAGCCAAACCCTTGACGTTGATGGTCAGGTTTGAAACTGAACGCCAGAAGTTGTCGAGTGCGATGCAATTGTTGGCGCTCAGACAGCGGTTGTAGACATCGACATGACCATTGATCGTGACATCGGTTGGCAATGCACCCAGCCCAGCCACCTCGGTGTAATAACCGACCTGAAAAACCAGCGGGTTGGTATCGGTGCCGTAAACCCCTGGCTTGAACAGCAACGTGTAGCGCTGTGCGCCCATTTCGTTGTCCACCTGTTGGCTGGCGATGGCGTCAACGGTTGCCTGAATCTGAGCGATTGGCATGGTCGGATCAAAGATTTTCACGTTTTCACCAAAGCTAACATTGCGACCTCTAAGATCAGCCGCAATGCCAGCCTGTTGGACATCGTTTTTGGCAAGTTCTGCTGGAACAGCTTGTTGACCGCACGCGCCAAGAACAAAGATCAAAACGCCCAACCAAGGCGCGGACAATTTGGCATTGCCGCGCGACGACAAACCTCTGGGGCGCTGATGGTAACGACGAATCACGTTTTTACTGTACATGGCTATCCTTTCTGATTCCAACCTGCCGAGAGGACATCTGCCGTACCAAAGCTCGAGAATTGCAGTGGGAGTGCCTTCCTGATCGTGCCAGGTTCGCCAAAACAGGCTGTTGATTGAAATACCATCTGGCATTACAGCTCAAACCGATGATCTGGAAAGATCATTTGACCGACAGCGCAAAAGTAAATTGTGTTGACACTCTATTGTCCCTGAAGCAAAAGTTTGACAAAGTACGATGCGCTACGTTTGGATGGTGGCGCTCGAGTATCCAAATTGATGATTCAGAAGCATTTCAACCTTGGTTTGGCTTTTGTGGTGCAAACAAGCTTAGTTAAGCTCGAGTCACAATTTTCAAGGTTGTTCAGAGGGTTTCAAGGTTATTGGATTTGAGTAGCGTTATCGGGGATTCTCGAGGGTTGAGATACTAAGTACCTCCCGCCTGCATTTTGGATTTTCTGCTTCTTGCTCGTAAAATAGCACCTGGCGGGCTACTCGCGCTTCGTTTCTTGACCCAATACATGCACCTTGCGGGCTGGGTCGCTCCAAATCCGTCATTCTTGACCATAAAATGCACCTAACGGGCATGGTCGCTTTCGGCGATAGGTACGTTGTCCCTACTCCCGTTCTTGACCACATACGCGCACCTTCTTGATTCCAAAACGCACCTACGGGCGGAATCGCTTCGGGCGTGGTCGCTTGGTCGGAAATTTTTTAGGGAAAAACTCTAAAAAATTTCGGGGAGATACTTATCATGGGTTTGAGAACACCATGCCGAAATCTCGAGCGACCATTCGTTTTCCAAACAAAATTTGGCATCGTGTGACGGCAACACCGTGTCCAAATCCTCGGGTCGCAAATCGAAAAGCTGAACGGATTCAGGCATCGCTGCCCCAAGATTCAATCCGAACGGAGGGCATTGATTTCTTTGAGTTTGACAGCTTGTTTTTGCTGTTCATTCAGACTGCCAAGAATCGGATCGTGCTGGAGGACGCTCACTTGAAGAGTGTATCAGAGAGAACCTCCTTTGCTTCTTCAATACTTCGCGAACTGACTGCGGATTTCGGTGCGATCATGCGGTCGATCTGTTCTTTTTGATTCGCAATACTCATAACCATTTTTTTAATTCCCGCTGCGGCGATCTGCGCCTTGGCATTCATCGGCGCTTTCTTGAGTTCGACTTCCGCAGC
>JANLWR010000130.1:0-3554 GCA_031364625.1 Deinococcales bacterium
CGTTGGTAAAAAAACTAAACATGCCTTCTGCAACACCTGAAATGGTTGTTAACCACCTTATGGCAATTGCTGGTAAAGACCAAGAATGTTTGCCCGATGTTTACAAACGCCTTAATGATTTTGCAAAAGAAAAAGAAGATATGCTTAGACCGCATCTCGATAAATTACGCCGCAATCGTTCAATCTGGATCGAAGGTAAATATCAACAAGCAAATAAAATATTTAAAGGCGGACACGATCTCAAACCGTGGCGTTTTGTACTTCACCGCGAGTTTCGTGAAAATTATCGGGAATTGGTTCAACTTCTTGGGATTAAATCACAACCTGACCGCGATGACTACATTGAAGTTCTTCTCGAGATTTCAAAACGGGAGCTTCAAGGAAATGATCTTAGCAATGCTACAAAAATAGCCCACCTTTGCCTTGGGATGCTTGCAAAGATTTACGAAAAGAATTCCAATCAACGCGATTGGGTTGCACCACTCAACGATCAGAAGATCATTCCATGTGGAAGCGAACCAAAAACGCTTGAATCTACAAAACGAACATTTACAAAGGATACCGCCGATTCTTTTGTAGAACGTTATCAGCTTGATATTCTCAAGGACTTCTTTGCGCCATCAGATATTGATTCAGAATTTCTTCAAGCGATTGGTGTAAAAAGCCTTTTGAAAAGCGTTAAAATTACGTTTTTAGAAGCATCCAAAAGCCAATCTGTACCTGGTATGACAAGCAGGTTGCGTGAACGTCAACCTGCGATTCTCAGGGTTGCGATTCACGCAAAAAAACGAGACTTTGGTGAACTCAGCCAAACTTTTCAACAGATTGAAGTACATCAAGCCCAACCGATTTTAGTAAATCGAGAAATCGATCACCAACCTCCAATACCCACTAGAATTGAGTTGGACTTCGCATATGACGAATCCAACCAAAAGTTATTGGTGAAAACACAAGATTGGGATATGTGCATTCGCGCTGTTGGGGACGCACTCGAGATTCCCTCACAAATGCTCGGACTTTTACGATTAGTCATTAAACATGCCAATGATGTAAACGAAGCAATGCACGAATTAGATGAGAGTAATATCCCTCCACTAACAGCAAACTGGAAACCGCCAGAAATCCTTGACATACCTGAAGACGACGATCTCGAGCAAGTTGATATACAAATTGCAACGCCTGGAATAGACAGTTCAAACCTGCCAGCTTTAGACATTAATTTGTCTCAGGTAGGGCAAAATAGTGCGTTGTCATTGAACCCCGCGAACACACCAAATCTCGAGAAATCCTATCTCTCTTCAAATACCAACCCAAATGCTGCCTTGCCAAATTTAAATTGGTCAATGCCTAGCCGCGAATCAATACCAGCAGATTCGGACATACAAGCCAAGCCAAATAGTCGTGCTCCAAACGGATTTCAGCATCTAAATCGTACTCTTGAAACTGAAAGACAGTCTGAGGCTCATGGAACAAAAGAACGTTTTTCTCAAAATAACCCTGCGGACTATCGCCGTGTTTCGGAATCACAACAAAGGTTTAAAACTTACGTTTACGTTACCCCAGGCGAACCTAACGATGATGACGACAAGCAGGAATCAATTGCTCATCAGATTGATCGTAGGGGCATGGATATTGTCATGGCTTATGAAACAGAACAAGGACGTATTCCAGTAGACGTTTCGAGTGATTACGGACTCGGTTATGACATTGAATCAACGGACAGCAACGGTGAAATGCGTCGGATTGAACTCAAAACGACAACTCACTTTTGGGGAGAACAGGGCGTAACGCTTTCGGCAAACCAATTTCAAAAAGCCCTTCGGTTGGAAGACAGATACTGGCTTTATGTGGTTGGTGATGTTGATGGCGATCCTCAAATTTATCGAATTCAAAACCCCGCAGGCAATGTAATGAGTTTTGTTTTTGATGAGGGTTGGTCTGTGCTCATCGAAGATGATGAATAACTGAATAACAATGATGCGTAAAAACAGCACAGGTCAAAGACGTTGTGTTAGTAGCACTTTGAATCTCGAGCCTCCCATTCCAGCCACTCAACACAGAACCTAAACTCCCTTCTCTCCCAGGAGAGAAGGGTCGGGGATGAGAGCAGAACGCTAACAAACCCCGTCCCAGTCTCGAGATTCCCGCACTTCCCAACACCATGTGGCAAAAGCCCTTGCTTGAAGCAAACCTATGGTGTACACTTCCAAAGTTTCTGCCTCGAGTTTTCTCTCGAGACGTTAGCACCACATCTCGCTCTGAAAGTTTACTTTCGGGCACATTGACAAGCGGCATTAGGATTTCGCGCCCAAGAATTGGGCATAGCTCGAGTGCGTCATGCATTTGAGGGATTGAGGAGACGCAGTTATGGCGAAGGGTACTTTCGAGCGCACCAAACCACACGTGAACGTCGGCACTATCGGTCACGTGGATCACGGTAAAACCACGCTCACCGCAGCAATCACATTCACCGCCGCAGCGGCTGATCCAAGCATCGAAACCCAGGATTACTCTCAGATTGACAAAGCCCCTGAAGAGAAAGCCCGTGGTATCACGATCAACACCGCTCACGTGGAGTACAACACCCCAGCCCGTCACTACTCTCACGTGGACTGCCCAGGTCACGCCGATTACGTCAAAAACATGATCACCGGCGCAGCCCAAATGGACGGCGCAATCCTCGTCTGCAGCGCTGCCGACGGTCCAATGCCGCAAACCCGTGAACACATTCTGCTTGCCAAACAAGTCGGTGTGCCTTACATCGTGGTGTTCTTGAATAAAGTTGACATGGTTGACGATGAAGAATTGCTCGAGCTTGTGGAGATGGAAGTCCGCGAGTTGCTCTCCAAGTACGATTTCCCAGGCGATGACACCCCGATCACTCGAGGTAGCGCCAAGGAAGCGCTTGATTTCTTGGTTGCCAACCCGAAGACCAACCGTGGAACGAACAAATGGGTTGATCGTATCTGGGACTTGCTTGATACTGTTGACTCCTTCATCCCAACCCCTGAACGTGCCATCGATCAACCGTTCCTGATGCCAGTCGAAGATGTCTTCACGATCACTGGTCGCGGAACGGTGGCGACAGGTCGTGTGGAGCGCGGTAAGGTCAAAGTCAACGAAGAAGTCGAAATCGTAGGACTCCGTGACACGCGTAAAACAGTGGTGACGGGCGTGGAAATGCACCGTAAACTCTTGGACGAGGGTCTGGCTGGCGATAACGTCGGCGTGCTGCTTCGTGGTGTGGCTCGAGATGATATCGAACGTGGTCAAGTGCTCTCGAAAACGGGGAGTATCAAACCGCATACGAAGTTCAAAGCTCAAGTGTTCATCCTCACGAAAGAGGAGGGTGGGCGTCACAGTGCGTTCTTCGCGGGTTACCGTCCACAGTTTTACTTTCGCACGACGGATGTGACGGGTATCGTGTCATTGCCTGAGGGTGTGGAAATGGTGATGCCTGGCGATCAGGTGGCGTTTGAAGTGGATCTCATCAAACCGATTGCGATGGAGAAAGAGTTGCGTTTTGCGATTCGTGAGGGTGGTCGTACCGTGGG
>JANLWR010000408.1:0-4919 GCA_031364625.1 Deinococcales bacterium
GATGCCGACCGAGTCGCTCGAACGGGTTAAGCCGCTCGAGAGGCTAACTTCAACCTCTTCGCCAGGTTTAAATGGCGCGGTTGGGGTATAACTTAAGGTTGTGCCGCTGCCAGAATAGCTGCCGTTGTTAAAAGCACCACCAGCGACTTTGCGTTGTCCGGTTTGAAAAGCTTGAACCACAAAACTCGAGTCGGTTGGCGCGTTCATGGCTTGACAAAAAGAGCCAGCAATGCCCGAGCTTGCCGAAATGTTTTTACTGTTCGGGGCTGGCGCAACTGTTTCCATCATGACGCCAGGACTTGTGGTTAACAATTCTGGACTGGTAAATGTTCCAGACGCCTCAGCCGTGCGCACTTCACACAGGGTTCGTTTGTTCAGCGTCGATGACCCATAAAATCCACTGCCCGAAAGCAAATTGATCAGTGGGTTGATGTTCGGCAAGCCTGAAATCAATTCTTGCAAACGTCCGCTCCCTTTGGCATCGGTTTGTTCCTCGAGGCTCTGGGTTGCGATTGAATCTGTTTCGGCGGCAACCAGCACTTGAAAGGCAAAAACAAACGGCGTTCCGACCCGAGTTGGTTGGCGAGGCAAGTAAAAACCAAGCGTGAACTGACCTTTGTAGCACGAAGCATCGGTCGTGAATGCACAGGTTGAGGGTGTGGTTGGAATCGTGCGTCCTCCCAAAAAGTTTCTTGCCACAAAACCGTAATCAAGCACGTCTGGATGTGAGCCAGGATTTAATGGATTGGGATCGGTGTAATAGGTATTGGCATCGGCTTGTACTTTATCCACCTCACCGGTTGCAGGGTTTCCTGTTCGGGTATAAATTTGCATGTCGGCTAAATCTGGGTTGACAACAACGCCACGCACGCTCGAGCGCATACCGTGTGATGGTTTGATGGCTCTAAAAACATTTGCACCGTTGGGAAACGTGTCAGTATCGGTTACTGCTACGCTTGCGCCACTGACAACCGTGTTAAACATCGTTCCCAATTTAGAGGCAGCCCAACTTGTACCGTAGGTAGGGTTTGTGCCCGCCTTGTCAAAACTGGTTGCAATCAGGTTTAGATTGCTAAAAGGGGTTGTCCCGACATTGGCAACTTCAAAAGTGGCTTGTACGTAACGGCTCGGAGTACCAAATGGAGTCAAATCGTTGATGTCTAAAAATTGTACTTGACGACGACGAAAATTAACCGCATTGTCAAGAACGCCAGCAATCGTGCGGTTTTGTGTCCCTCGTGAACCAAGTGAGTCAAATTTAGCATTGGCAGTTGGATTGGCTTCATCACGCAAATCGATTGAAATACTGAGAAGACCCAAGATGCTCGAGTTGGTTGTTGGTAGTGGTACTGGATTTGGAATGCTATTACAGGCACTGAGTGCAAGAAGCGTAAAAATAATAAATCTTTTCATAAAACCTCCACTTTTATGTTCATTTAAACTTAGGTAAAAATTTATTTTTGAATAACGTCTATTGAGTATAGAAGATTTTGACTGAATTTAGAATTATTAAAATTACTTATCATTTGTTTTTTAGGCTAGAAAATATGTGAATCTTAAAAAGCAATATCAACCAAGCCAAATTGCCTGCCTCCAAAAGTCTTGGTTACGACTTCAAATCCCTCGTATGAAACGCTCATCTTATCTCCATGCCGACTAATTTTATCGCGTTCGACATTAACTTACCGTTAACTGTGTTTGATTCGTACAGTGCAGCTAAAACCTGTTCTGAGTAAACATTGAACGACTTAAGTCATTCTCATTTCATGATTTTTTACGAATGGCGTTAACATATTGAGAAACCCTAAACTCGAGTTGGATCTAGCTTGAAGGTACAACATTTGTCCGTACCCGACAATCTAAATGATCACAATAAAATTACTACAGGACTGTAAAGTAAAACTTATCACAAGAATTTTCGTGGTTCACTTAATGCAGCAAAGCTCAAAACTTTACACCGTAAAACTGTGGTGTTCATAAACCCTCGAAGGTGGTTTTGAGTCTGGCAAAAAGAGACTGGTTGGTACAAACGTTTTGATCTGAAAGTGGGTCACCTTTTCCAGCACAATGGTTGCAGCGAACTAAGCATTCTGGCGGGGCGAAGACATCTTGACCATAAAACGCACCTGCGGGCATGATCGCAAGTTTCGCCCCTACAAGAAAATCGTGTGTGGTAGGGGTGAACCTTCTTGCTCACAAGACAGCACCTTGCAGGCTGTTCGCGCTTGTGTTCACCCTTGCGGCGGGAAAACATCAGAACATTGTTGACACATTGGTTTGTGACTTTGCGGTTGCCCTGACTAAGCATTCTGGCGTAGTGCAAAAAGCACAATTGCGTAGTACACTCTGCGCAATCTTCAAGCGGAAAGGCGGTGCATGGCAATGGTGAAACTCGGTAACAACTCAAATATCAGGATCATTCTTGTCGCATCTGCATTGCACAATGTCGCTCGAGGTCTTGATGAACCCTTAAACCCGTCGTTTTGATTCAGTTGAATACTGACTCCGGCGGATGTCTCGCTGGAGTTTTTTTATTTGAAAGGAGCCAGTCATGGTCATGGAAATCAAAGAATTCAATCAAGCCATTTGTGGGAAGCTCGAGCTTGATCTCAAGCCTCAAGACTTATTTACCTTTCAAGCTTTCACTCATTTGAGGACATCAACATGTTTAACACCAAACAAACTACACCACAAATTGCGACGGCTCCTTTGGTGACTCCAAAAATTGTTGGTTGGACGATCACCAAAGTTCGTGCCTCAACCAATCCGCCAAAACCAAATTCTGTACGGACATGACTTGTCCAGACAAAACTGACTGATGTGGCTTTGATTTGGGCGATGTCAGTCAGTTTAAGGTTTGCGAAACAAGCCCCAAATTGTTGCCATGAGTGACAATGCCAAACCCGCAAACAACGAATACAACAAAGGATTCAACTCGAGTTTGGGTTCGTTCAAAGCTGGCACCTCTCGAGAGGCGTAAAAACCCACCTGTGAAGTTGGAGACAAAACATCCAAAACTGTTGGGGCGTCTTGAAGATTAGAGCTGAGGTTCAAAGCCGAGGCTTGAGGGCTGACCTCTTGAACACCATTTTTACTTAAGGGATCGTACAAACTGATAAACGCCCAGTAACGATACGCCTCAGATGGCAACTGCGTGCCGAGAACAATGTTTGCACCGTCCACCTGAACGCTGACCTTAGAAGAGACTCGAGCACTTTGCGGTGCATTTGGAGCGGTTTCGAGTTTGGCAGTCCAGCCACTGACACGCAAATGATAGCGCCAACCACGACCTGGTGGCGAATGAAAACCAGTTGTTCCCAATTCTTCAATGCCGCCGCGTTCGGTGTTCAAAAAAACATCAAGCACGGGTTCGCTAAAATCATTTGGGGCGCGTTCTGGGTTTTGAACGCTGCCAAACGACAGCCGCAACTCGAGCTTTTGGTTGCCTTCGCTTGCCGTAAAGGTTCGTAAATCGAGAACACTGCTGTCTTTAACCGTGCTGGGCAGGGCGTAAACACCGTCGCCCAAGGCATCAGCTTGCGGGTCTGAGATTGAAAACAAGATTGTGCCAGCCGCCAAGACAGCAGTCGGGTTTGAAAACATCAAGCACAGCGTTAAACAGCTTGCCACCAACGAAATTCGATTCAAACAAAAACGCATCGTGGGCAGTATATCGGCAATCGATGAGCTTGTTAAGAAGCCTCACGTAATTGGTTCGTGTACGGTCTTTGATATTTGTCCTGGACGCAGGCGTTTCTCGAGCAACACCCGTATCAAGGCGGCACTGAGTGCTCGAGGTTGATGCTGCCCCTCGCCGTTCTGGGTCAAACGTGTCTGATGCACCCCAATCCCAGCCTGACGCACCAATGCCAGATCGGGTTTCACCTGTTGGGCTTGTTCCACAAGGTATTTTTCCAGTGTCAACCTCGAGATGGGAGCGTCGTTGACCAAAACCACGTCTGGTTTGCGTCCAAGGTGAGAACTGACCGCTTGGCAGTGCTCAAAGATACTGAGTCCGTCGGTTTCACCATGTTCGGTCATGATATTGGCGACATAAACGATGGTGGCTTTGCTTTGCTTGAGGGCTTTTGCCAAATCTGGAACCAGCAATGGCGGGATGACACTGGTGTACAGGCTACCAGGTCCGATCACGATCATTTCAGCATTTAAGATTGTTTCTACTGCGCCTTGCATCGCCGCCGGTTGACTGGGTTCGAGTCTGAGCTGTTTGATTCGTCGTCCAGCCGCCTGTTCGCGCAAGGTGCTTTCGCCCGCGATGATTGTTCCATCCTCGAGTTCGGTCATTAAGGTCGCCCCACTGGCGGTGGCGGGCAAAACCTTTCCTCGAACGTTTAAAATATTGTTGAGTGCCAAAATGGCGCTGCTAAAATCGCCACGCTCTTCGGACAGTGTTGCCAGCATTAAATTGCCAAAAGTATGACCTTCCAGTTCTTCGCCCCTGGTAAAACGATGCAACAACAATTTAGCCAAATCTGGCGAGTCGGACAGCGCCGCATAACAATCGGTCAAATCACCTGGCGCGGGCATGTCCAAAGACTTTCTTAAACGTCCACTCGAGCCGCCATCGTCGGTCACAGCCACAATTGCGGTAATGTTGCTCGAGTAGCGTTTTAAACCAGACAACAAATTGCTGAGTCCCGTGCCCCCACCGATTGCCACAATTTTTGGACCCTGCCCCAACGCCCGTATTCTAAAAATTCGGTCCAGCGTTTCGCTCGGACTCGAGCCGAGTGAACGCAAGAGTGAGCGGTTCAGTCCAATCACGCCCCACCAGCCCAACAAGATTCCCAACACCATCAAGATCGCCGCCCAACCCCAACGTCCCAAATGCAGCATTTCAGAGATATCAATAAGTCGCGCCGTAAAATTGATAAAAAAATTGCGTTGCTCACCAACCC
>JANLWR010000427.1:0-2315 GCA_031364625.1 Deinococcales bacterium
CGGCGGCAGTTAAGCCTCGCAATTCGCGTTGCGAGATCACATAGCCAATCCAGGGCGCGTAAGGCGCAGCTTTGAACGGCACATGGCTTAAATCCAGATGCGTGTGCGCGTTGACGGGGGCTGGCAGAATGGCGCGACCCAAATGCGCCACTCTGGCATCAGGGTACTGGGGTTTTAAATCCTCGAGCTTGCCAAACACGACCACCGTTCCAGGGTCGATGCTGGATTCCTTGGCGACCAGCACGGCAGCGTTCTCGAGGGGTAAACCCACCCCGTTGTAAACCACGTCACTTGTCAAAAGAACACGCTCGAGCATGGGCGTAGTTTAACCAATGCTCGAGCGGGAAATGTCCATACTCATTTAATCTTCGTCGTCATTATCGTCATCGGCGGCGTCATCATCGACAAAAACGCTTTCGGTTTCAAAACCTTCCAGCGCGGTGTGATCGGCAATTTCTTCGCCGTCGGCAAAGAAAGTAATCAGTCCGTCTTCGCCAACCTCGAGCGTCACGTCGTCGGCGTCGATATTGTCTGGGATGTTGAGGTAAAAAACGGCGGTCAATTCAATGTTTGGCACGAAAGTAGCCTCCTAAGGTTTTACTTTACAAACTCTAACAGAAGTTTCGAGATTTACGCACCCAGTATAACCTCGAGTGCCTTTTGTCCGCTTGGATTGGGTGTAATCTTTTAATGTGAGCACCATGACAAAGCCACTCGAGAAACTGAAAACCTACCTCGAGTTCGTGAAATTTGAGCACACCATTTTTGCACTGCCTTTCGCTTACGCGGGCATGTTTTTCGCTGCGAATGGTTTTCCTGGTTGGGAGAAATTTATTCTGATTACGCTTGCCATGGAGAGCGCCCGCACCAGCGCGATGGCGTTAAACCGTGTGATCGATGCCGCGATTGATGCCCGCAATCCGCGCACAGCCATGCGTCATGTGCCACGGGGTGCAGTCAAGCCGCTCGAGGGTATTTTGCTGGCGGTCGTGTCGTTGGCAGTCTTGACTTTTGCGGCGGCAAGGCTTGGTTCGTTGCCGTTGACGCTGTTACCAATTGCCGTAATTTTTTTGGTCTTGTACCCGTACACCAAACGCTTTACCTGGTTTTGTCATGTTTGGCTTGGCATTACTGACGGGGCTGCCGCCGTTGGAGGTTGGATCGCCATTACCAACAGTTTTGCCCCAGCGGCATGGTTGTTGTGGTTTGTGGTGATTTTTTGGATGATCGGTTTGGACGTGATTTACGCCACCCAAGATTACGAATTTGACAAGCAAAATCACGTCTTCAGCATCCCGCAACGCTTCGGTATTCCAGCCTCGCTCGAGATTGCCAAAGTCTGTCATGCCATCATGTGGGTTTTGCTGATTGCCGTGGGGTTCGCGGTGGGCGCAACTTTCCCGTATTACATCGCCGTGGCAATCATGGGCGGCATTCTGTTTTACGAGCACCGAATTGTCAAAACAGGCGATCTGGCGAGGGTCAACGAAGCGTTTTTTAACGCCAATTCCTGGCTTGCCCTGACCATGCTGACAGGTGTGATTATTGACGTGTGGATCAGATGAAACAACTCACACTCGAGGTACTTTCTGGGCATTACGCGATTTACCGTTTTGCGCCAGACTCGAGCCTTCCAAATTGGGCGCTGAACGCAACAGGGTTCTCGAGCATCACAAGAACATCTGACGAGCTTTCGATTGTTTGCGAACACCAGACCCTCGAGCTTGAAGGTGTAAAACAAGATTTAGGCTGGGCGTGTTTGAAGCTGATTGGACCTTTCGCGTTCGATTTAACCGGCATTCTCGCTAGCGTTCTGAATCCACTTCGTGACGCCGAAATAGGGATTTTTGCCATTTCCACTTTCGACACCGATTATGTGCTGGTCAAACTCGAGCATCTGGAACTTGCTGTTGTTACCCTCGAGAATTCGGGACACACCATCAAAAAATAAAATGAAAAGTAACCCCCTGCGCAAGTAGCGACCATGCCCGAAGGTGCATTTTATGGTCAAGAAGGGGGTCGCCGCTTGCGGCGGGGGGTCGTGCGGCATTAAGTCGTCATATTCGTTTCACACGACCCCCCGCCACAATCACCAGCCACGCTCGAGTCAACAAGTGCCACAATTGCTTTTACCAGTGGCGACCCCCTACCTAACGGCAGGGGGTTTCCTCGTAAGCGGATTCTTGTTGAAACACTTTTTCTCTCGAGAAATCTATCCCACAAGCTCGAGTCACTGTAGAATCATCTTCTACGGAGGCACACATGGCACGAATCGTGACACTTTTTACTGGACAATGGGCTGATCTTCCCCTTTC
>JANLWR010000140.1:0-5617 GCA_031364625.1 Deinococcales bacterium
GGTTTTGCCTCTGGTTTGGGTGCGGCAACGGCTGATGCGGTCTTTGGCAGCATCGCCGCATTTGGAATCACCGCCATCTCGAGCGTTTTGATTGGCGCAAAAATCTATTTGGGCGTTGTCGGTGGGTTGTTTTTGATTTACTTGGGGTGGCAAATTTTTATTTCCAAACCCGCCGAGCAAGCCGCAGAGTCTCGAGCCTCAAGCTTGGGTGTGATTTACGTTTCGACATTTGCACTTGTTTTGACCAATCCAATTAGCATTTTGTATTTCACGGCGATCATCTCGAGCGTCGGTGCGGCTGGGAATTTATTGTCTGCCAGTGCAATGGTGTTTGGCGTTTTTATGGGTTCGGTGGTGTGGTGGTTTTTCTTAAGTTTTATTGCCAGCTTGCTCAAAACCCGCATCAATCCTAGAAACTTAAAACGTGTGAACCAGGTTTCTGGCATCATCATTGCCGCGTTTGGTATTTGGGCTGTCGCCAGCGTGCTGCTCAAAATCTAACCGCAAAGCACAATCTCGAGATACACTTAAGCCATGCTCAACTACCTGCTCATTTTTATTCCGATCACGGCGCTGCTCGAGTTTGTAATTCATCCTGGCGATGTCTGGATTTTTATTTCGGCTGCTCTGGCAATTGTGCCTCTGGCGGGTTTGATGGGTCGTTCCACCGAAGAATTGGCGGCTCGGGCGGGCAGCGCGGTCGGTGGTTTGCTGAACGCCACGTTTGGCAATGCCACCGAGTTGATTATCGCGTTTTTTGCCCTGCAAGCTGGAAAAATTGATGTGGTCAAAGCCAGCATTACGGGTTCGATGATTGGAAATTTATTGTTGGTTTTGGGCATGGCAGTATTTTTGGGTGGTCTTAAATTTCCGGTGCAACGTTTTAACCGTCAAGCCGCCAGTTCTCTCGCCAGCATGTTGGTGATTTGTATTATTGCCTTTTTGGTGCCCGCCTTGTTTGACTTCACCGAGCGTTTAAATGGTATTCCCGGAACGCAGCAAATCATTTCTGACGGGCAGTTGTCGTTGGCGGTCAGTTTTGTGCTGATTGGCTTGTACGTTTTAAACATGGTCTTTAGCCTGTTTACCCACAAAGACATGCTCTCGAGCGCCGATGACGATAAAGACACCCACAAAGCCGAATGGACTTCGGCTCGAGCCATTGCCACGCTATTTGGTTGCACCATTGTCGTGGCTTGGCTCTCCGAGGTGCTGGTCGGTTCGCTCGAGGGTTTCACGGCGGCATTGGGTTTCTCCGAATTTTTTGCGGGTTTGATTATCATTCCGATCATCGGCAATGCTGCCGAGCACGCCGCCAGCGTTTTTGCGCGTAAAAACAAAATGGATTTAACCATCACGATTGCGATTGGGGCAACCATTCAAATTGCGCTCTTGGTCGCACCATTATTGGTGATTTTGTCGTTTATCATCGGTAAACCGATGGATTTGGTGATTCACAGCCCACTCGAGCTGATGGCGCTGGTGGGTGCGGTCAGTATTGTCGGCAGTGTCGCGCGGGACGGTGAAACCAACTGGCTCGAGGGTGCGATGCTGCTTGGGGTGTACGTGATTTTGGCAATCGCGTTTTTCTTCTTGCCTGTTGCAACGCACAGTTGAAAACGTCTCGGTCGTGCCAATGCTCAACATTTCATGAACCTCAATCAGGCGCTCCTCGGGTAGACTCGGGTATGCGCTTCAATTGGAGGCACATTTTGGCTGTTTTTCTTTTGAGCTGCTCTGGTTTGGCGGCTTTGGCTCAAGTGCTTGTTTTTGAAGATTCTTTTGACCAGGAAGGCATTTGGGACTCGAGAAACCTGAATGTCGGGCGTTTTGGTTATGAAAACGGTTGGTTTCAAATTTACATTGACAAACCCGACAGTTTTATTTACGTGCCAGCGCCAGTTTTGCCCGCCAAAGATGTCAGGCTCGAGGTGGACATTTCAAAGCGTTCGGGGGCGGCGCTAGATGAGGCTGGGGTGTTTTGCCGTTTGCAGCTCGAGGGTGGACATTACGAGTTGATGTTTTCTGCCGAAGCCCGTACCAGTGCGATTTACCGTGTCAACGGTGACGAGTACGTGGCAATTGGGCGTGCTGTACTGCCGCCCGAGATCAAACTCAATACGGGTGAAAAACCAAATCATTTGCGTGCCGAATGTGTGGGTTCAAAGTTGCGCTTATTTGTCAATGACTGGTTGACGCTCGAGACCCAAGACAGCAATTTCGAGGGCGGTTGGGTCGGTTTGGCGGCTGGGACGGGCACTCGAGTCACGCAGTTGACCGCCGATTTTGATAATTTCAAGTTGTTTGTGCTTTAAATTGGTTAAACTTTTGCTATGACCGATTTCAGGCTCGAGTTTGATAATTCATGAAAATCTCCTTGCTGACTTTGTTCCCGCAGCTTTTAACGCCTTGGCTGAATGAGGCGATCCTCGGGCGTGCCGTCAAAAGTGGTTTGCTCGAGTTTGATGTGCGTGACATTCGCAATGCCACCACCGACAAGCACCGCATGGTGGATGACACGCCTTACGGTGGCGGCGCTGGGATGGTCTTAAAAGTCGAAGTGCTCGAGAATGCCTTGAAGGCACTGTCTCCCGCCGATGAGGTGATTTTACTGACCCCGGCAGGGGAGAGGTTTACGCAAAGCTTGGCTGAGGAACTTTCCAGAAAACAGCACATCGTCTTGCTGTGCGGGCGTTACGAGGGCTTTGATGCCAGGGTTGAAACGCTGGTCACACGCGAGGTCAGCCTCGGCGATTTTGTCATGATGGGCGGCGAGGCGGCGGCGTTGTGTATCGTTGAGGCGGTCTCGCGGCTTGTGCCTGGCGTGCTGGGCGATAGTGATTCCCATCAGCAAGATTCGTTCTCGAGTGGCATTTTGGATTACCCAGAATTTACCCGCCCGCAAGTTTGGAATGGTTTGGAAGTTCCAGAAATCTTGCGTGGCGGTAATCATGCCGCGATTGGCACCTGGCGTCGCCGTGAAGCACTGCGGCGTACCCTCGAGCGGCGTCCAGATTTGATTTCGACGGCTGGTTTAAGTATCGAGGATTCAAAATTGCTACTCGAGTTGGGTGTTACTTTGGAACAGCTGATTGATTGGAAACTCGAGTTGCCGCCGCCGCCCAAAGTCAAACGAAGGCGCGTTTAATAATGTTTTAAGAAATCTCGGGCGACTTTTAGAGCGCGAGGTTCATCGGCTGCCAGTCGCCCTTCAATGGCAATTAATCCATCAAATTGTGCCAGTAATTTTGGCACAAGTTTTTTCAAACCCAAATCGCCCTCGCCCAAAAGCGCATGGGTTTTACCTGGGCTGGAGTCGCTGAGGTGGGCGTGAATCATTTTTTTGGTCTGGTGAATGTACTCGAGCGGCTCGCCCAGCGTTCCAGCGTGGGCAATGTCCAAGGTGATGCCAACATGTTCCAACGGCTCGAGCATGTTGGCAAGTATGGTCAGGCTTTCTAAATTGGTGACAAATTGCAATTTCTTTTTTTCCATGCCCTCAATCCCAACTTTCACGCCAAGCATCGCGGCGCTCGAGTTGAGATCACTGACAAAATCGTGCAGGCGCTCCCAGTAAAGTTGTTCATCGTCGGTCGTGCTCGACAAATGCCCAGGATGCACCACGACCATGCCAGCGCCCATTCGGGCGGCAGTCTCGAGCGATGCCAGCACCTGATGCCTCGAGATCGCCCGTATTTCGGGATTGCTCGAGAGTGGATTCAGGTCATAGCTTGGGGCGTGCAACGAAAGCTGTAAATCAAGGTTTTCGGCTTTGGATCGAACGTCTTCGGGTGTGGCGTTGGATTCCCAAAGGTGTTGCGCCCAGACTTCAGACGCTCCAAAACCAGCCTGCGCGATCATTTCGAGCGCACCAAGCACGCCAGAATGCCATAAGAGACGGGTGGCTGGGGCGAAACGCGGGTTGATGCTCAAAGACACGCCTTTATTTTACAGTCTGGCTTGCGGTTCATTTGTCAGCTCGCTCGAGTTTGGAGATCAACCCATGTTTTTATCATCCTCATTTTCATCGGCGTTCACAATGAAACCTTCGATGCTCTCAAGGTTCTGATCTTCGCCAAAGTCAAAGTGCAGGTTGTAATCTTTGATGTTGTAAATCAAGTATCTCAATTCATCATCCTCTTCATCTGGATTACCAAAAATATCTTTGACCTGCTGAAAACTCGAGGTAGCGTTCAAGTCAAGAGTGTCATTGCCAAAGACAAACTGTATTGGAAAGCTGCTGGCATTTAAGTTTATTTCCAGAATATCAATCGTAAATCCGTAAATCTGATTTTCCTCGTATTCGAGCCACAAACCATACTTTCGGTATCTCAGTGACTCGTCATCACGGACGATTCGTTTCTCCTTGGCTTTACGACCCGTCAACCCAGCTTTCATGCGCTCGAGAAGCCCCGGTTGAATCACGGTTTTGGTGGGTGGTGTGTCCTCTAGACCAAGAAAAGCAAATGCGGCTGGTTCACTAAAAATGTACACACCATTGAGTTTCCAACCGCCAAAATCAAACACCAAGTCAAAGTCAGACATGACGTCAGCATACTCGAGCCATCAAAAAGAACCTCGAGTTTCAAAGCTCGAGGTTCAAAAATTTACAATTATTTCTTGATGAAGCTACCGACGGCAGCACCCGCCGCACTGGCAGAGATTGGAATCTCGAAGGCGCGGTCGTTGCCAACTTCCAAACCGGTGATCGTGTCATCGCCGAGGTTGATGCGCGATTGACGAATTAAACAGCGGTGCGTGCATTCGTTGCCCATGATCGCGCCGGCGGCAGCCAGAATGTCTTTGTTTTGAATGATTGGCAATGCTCCCAGGTACGCTCCAACGAACGCATCCTCGAGCGCGTTCATGAGGCGCAAGACTGGAATTTGGTTTTTGGTGTTGAACGTGACTGGGTAAACGAATTCTGGTCGCGCCACGGGTTTGGCGTTGAAAGCCCCGCGAATCGTGTCTTGCAAGGCTTTGACGTGAACGTTTTCTTGATCTCGAGCCGCGTCGATGTACTCTTTGACGACACCATCAAAACCGCACAGGGTCACGTTGTAATACACGTCAGTTGCCAGGTATTCGGCGGTCAGTGCCAGGTTTAAAATGTCAAGGTCAGTGATTCCTGCCGATTGTGCCACTGCCTGCTGACCAAGGTGCAGCGCGAAGCCCGAACTGACGCCTGCGGCGGTGAGAACTTTTAAAAAATCGCGGCGACCCAAGTTTTTATTTGCATCCATATGTTGTCTCCCAAGATGTGAACGAAATTAGTTTGATTGTTCACTGTTTGGAGATACGTTTTGAAAGCTGATTTTGGATGTTCAATTTTTTAAATAGAATTTGGCAGTCTCGAGAAACCGTTCGCGCCCGACTGAGAGCGGCAAGATTGGGTCGGCATAGGCTTTTGGCGGGCGGGTCATCGTCCAAGGTTGATGCGCCAATTTCGGCTCGAGGTCGCGCAACTCTGGAACAAATTTTTTGATGTACTCGGCGCTCGAGTCAAATTTTTCGCCTTGCGTGACGGGATTAAACACCCGAAAGTACGGTGCGGCATCGACCCCGCAACCCGCCGTCCATTGCCAGCCGCCGTTGTTGCTCGCCAGGTCGCCGTCGA
>JANLWR010000432.1:0-4377 GCA_031364625.1 Deinococcales bacterium
TGCCCAGCGTGCTGGTGTCTGGGCTGCCGTCTGGTTTGGTATCAATTTTCGCATTGACCGTACCTGAAACATAACCCAGTCCGTAAAATCCTGTCCCTCGAGCGCCAACATACAAGGTCGTGGTTGGCAGTGAAAAGCTGGTGGCGAACGCCAAATCGAGCGCCACGCCCGCAGAAGCCTGAAAAGAACCCGTGGCAAAAGTGTAGGTTTTACTCGGCTCGAGCGTGTTGGTGGCAAGTTTATTCAAGAATTCTTGGTTTAAAGAAATTCCAGGTGTGCCAATATTGGCAAACACGCCAAAACCGATTTGCACAGGTCCAATATCAATCGGCAGGCGAAACAGTGGGTTGACGCCCAAGGGACGGCTGCTCGAGCTGCCCGCAATTGCCACGCCCGCGCCGCTCGAGAATTGCAGTTGGTTGCCACTCCCATCAAAAAACCGCACGCCATTCTGAGCGGTAATGTCAATCACCAGTTCTTTTGGGCTGGACGGCGGGTTGAGGATAAAACTATTCAGGTTGGTGGCTTGGTCAAAAATCGGCAGCAAGTCAAACGGGTTGTTTTGCGGGTCATTGACGTACGGCGCTCGGTTGGTGGCAAAGTTTAAAACATTCATCTGAGGTCGAATAAAGAAATTGATTAACCCCACCGGCAGGGCAATCCCACCGCCGCGCCCCCATTGATTGGCGGGATAAGTTGCGTAAGCTGGGTTAAATGCCGCCAACCCGGGTCCAGGCAACAGCACGCCGCCCATGCCGAGCGAACGCACATCTTGGGCGCTGGCAAGACCAGCACCCGCAACGATTAGCGTCGCAAACGTTCTTAAAATTTGTTTCAAAAGTTCACCCCTTTTGTTATCGCCTAAAATGATCTTGCTCTTCGAGAGAATCAAGGTCTTGAACACTCGAGGTTTATCTTAATGCCAAATTGGCTTTTTTCATGTTCGCTTGGCAAAAAAGCGTTGCATTTTCTAATTCTCGGGTCAAATTTGGTGTTCCTCACCCTGGGCGCGGTACACTACAATACGCGGCTTCGCTCGAGATTATTTCGAGCCGCGTCAAACAACCACATGAATTACGGGAGCACCCGATGAACGAAGAAACCAAAAGTACCGCCAGCAGCCTCACGGGTCGTTTAACCATAGACCAAACCAATTTCGGTTCGACCCTGCGTGAAGCCCGCGAGGCAAAAGGTTTAACCCTCGAGATGATCGCCGATAAACTCAAACTGCGCACCAGTTTGTTGTCTTTGCTCGAGGCGGGTGAGCTTGGGCAGTTGCCAGAAGCCATTTTTACCCGCAGTTACATTCAAAGTTACGCCAAATTGGTGGGTTTGGACGCCGCCCCGTTTGTGCAGGTGTACGACCGTGTTTCGGGCGCGGCACCCGCGCCAGCGCCAAGTGTGCAACGTGCCACGCGCATCAACACGCCATCGCCGCTCAGTCCAATTCCGGTTTCCGGACTTGCCGCGTCTGGGGTTAACAAAAGCGTGTCCTCGAGCGGTGCCACCTCTGCGCTGGGTTCAAATCGTCCCATCACCATGACCAGCGCCAATTCCTCGAGTGGCAGACTTCCGCTCGTTCCAATTGTACTGGCGGGGGTTTTTGTTTTGGGCGCTATCGCCTGGGTGGCTTGGACGGCATTGCGCGGCACACCACGCGGCGCAGTGTCAAACTCGAACGGTGTGATTGCCAACACGCAAAATCCTGGCACGACTTTAAGAACCCAAACCGTCATGCTTTCCTTAACCAGCACCCCCAAAGGCGCGACGGTGCTGGTGGACCGTAACAACATGGGTCTCACGCCGTTAATCAACGCTCCGGTCACGTCAAGTGCCGCTCGAGAGTTGCGGGTCGAATTAAAAGGTTACCGACCTTTTGTGAAAACCATGCCATTTTTAAGCAACCGCAAGCTTTCAGTTTCACTCCAAAAATTCGTACCACTTGCCACAAGCGCTAAACCTGGCATCATCAACTTGACCTTTCAAGGCACAAGCTGGGTGCGCATCAAGGACAAAGCGGGCAAAGTCCTTTACGAGGGGATTCCAAGGCAAGGCTCGAGCCAAGCCTACACGGGTCCGATTACAGTACGCGCTGGGCAACCCGATCAGATCAGTTCAACCATCAATGGTGTGACCAAAGCCGCTATCGGTTCTGCCGAAGCCGCCACGATCACACTGCCTTAAAGTTACGAAATCACGCGCCCCTACCCAAGTCCTGGTCACTCGAGTATGATGGCTGGCTTTTGGAGGTTGTTTTGAGTGCCGTAAATACTGTTGAAACCCGAAAAGTTGGTTTTGTCTCTTTGGGTTGCCCCAAAGCCCTGGTCGATTCCGAGCGCATTTTGACGCAAATTCGTGCCGAGGGTTACGAGATTGCGCCCAGCTTTGAGGATGCTGAGGTCGTGATCGTCAACACCTGCGGTTTTATCACGCCCGCCATCGAGGAGAGTCTCTCGAGCATCGGGGAGGCATTAGAACATACGGGCAAGGTGATTGTCACGGGTTGCCTCGGTGAACGACCAGAAACAATTATGCAGCGCCACCCAAGCGTCTCGAGCGTGACCGGACCCGGCGATGTTGGCGGGGTCATGACGGCGCTGCACAATTTAATCCCACCAGATGAAAATCCGTTCACCAGTTTGATTCCATTCTCGAGCACGGGGGTAAAATTAACGCCCAAACACTTTTCGTACCTTAAAATTGCCGAGGGTTGCAACCACACGTGCAGCTTTTGCATCATTCCCAAACTGCGCGGCTTGCAAGAATCCCGCGACGCTGGGGACTTATTGTACGAGGCGTACCGGTTGGTCGCCAGCGGCACCAAAGAATTGCTGGTCATCGCGCAAGACTCGAGCGCTTACGGCGTGGACATTCGCCACCGCGAATCGGAATTTCAGGGCGCTCAGGTTGCGGCGCATTTACTGGATTTAACCACCAAACTTGGCGAAATGGGCGCTTGGGTGAGACTGCATTACGTTTACCCCTACCCGCACGTCGAAAATGTCGTGAAGCTCATGGCGGCGGGTAAAATCTTGCCGTACCTGGATGTGCCGTTGCAGCACGCCAGCCCCAGCATCTTGCGTGCCATGCGCCGCCCTGGTGCGGGAAAACAGCTCGAGACGATACGGCGTTGGCGTGAAATCTGCCCCGAAATCGTTTTGCGCAGCACGTTTATTGTCGGTTTTCCTGGCGAAACCGAAACCGATTTTCAGATTTTGCTGGATTTCTTGAGCGAAGCCAGACTTGACCGCGTTGGCGCATTTACCTACAGCGAGGTTGAGGGCGCAGATTCTAACAAGCTCGAGAATCACGTACCAGAAGAAGTTAAACAGGAACGTCTGATGCGTTTGATGGCACTGCAACAAGAAATCAGTTTGGAAAAAAACCTAGCAAGAATTGGACTCGAGATTGAAGTGATGATCGACGAGTACAATGACGATGAGGACGATCAGATTGCTGGCTCGAAATTGATTGGGCGCAGCAAAGGTGATGCCCCAGGCATTGACGGCAGCGTTTACATTGCGGCTGGCGATTTTGCAGGTCAGATTAAAATTGGTGACATTGTTAAAGTGATTGTCGAAGACGCCGACGAGTACGACCTGTACGCCCAGGCTACAGGATTGCTCGAGTGGAAACCAAATGTCATGCAAATGAGCACTGCGGTTCATTCGCACTGAGTTTTGAATGACGCTCGAGCATCAGAATCACTTTGAGGGCAATCAAACGAATGCCCTCAAAGTAACGATTTGCGTCCTTTAAAACTCGAGTTAGGCAGTGTGCGAAATGGACGCGCAAAAACAATGACGGCGTGTAAAATTCCCTCATTGTGCCGAGACTTTCAACACACTCCTCTTCAGGTCATACCATTCTGGTCGTAGATGACAACCCATTGGTGCTCGAGAGTTTACGTTATTTGTTTGAACGTGAAGGTCATACGGTTTTGATTGCCAACAATGGTCGGGCGGCGCTCGAGATTTGCCAAAACAGCGCCATTCATGTGATGGTGCTGGATTTCAACATGCCTGGTTTGACGGGTGGCGAAACGGTTGAAAAATTGCGCGAATTTAACACCGACACCCAAGTCATTTTGCAAACCGGTCAGAGCTTAATTCCCGCCCGTGAAATGCTGCGCGAACTCGAGATTCAGGGATACCACGATAAATCTGAGGGCGCTGAAAAGCTGATGTTGTGGGTCGATGCGGCACTGAAATCCTACCGTCAAGCCCATACCCAAAAAACCTTGGAGGGCAGTTTTCTGGCGCTCGGTCTGGCGCTCGAGATGCGCGACCTGGAAACCGCCGGTCACACGGAGCATGTTGTACGCTACGCAACGGCACTCGGTGAGGCTTTTGGCTTGAATACACTTGAACTCGAGGC
>JANLWR010000489.1:0-3793 GCA_031364625.1 Deinococcales bacterium
CTGCGCCTCGAGAAGGGCTACCGGGCTTGGGGCGCTGATATTTCCCCTGAAGACACGGTGCTCGAGGCTGGGCTGGGGTTTGCGGTCGCGTGGGACAAAGAATTTATTGGCAAGGCAGCGCTCTTGGCGCAGAAATCAAAAGGCTTAACCCGAATGCTGGTCTCATTCGTGCTCGAGAATCCAGAACCCGTGCTGTGGGGCAGCGAACCGATTTTGCGCGACGGTGTGACGGTGGGTTACACGACCTCGGGCAGTTACGGTCACACGCTGGGCGCGGCGGTGGGTTTGGGGTACGTGAAGAACTCGAGCGGCGTGAATGCGGCTTGGGTACGGTCTGGGCGGTACGAGATTGTGGTGAATGGGGGAAAGTTTGCGGCGAAAGCATTTTTGCGCTCACCGTATGACCCAGAACGGAAACGGATTTTGATCTGACTCGAGATTTACTTTGGTCCATGAAAGACTTGATACACAGAAGGGAAACGATCAAGTTGCACACGATCCGACCAGTCTTGAACGCTTGGATTCATCCACTTGAGCAATGTGCAAGCTGAATCATGAGCATCCCAAAGTTTACCATCATGCAAAATCGGCTCATGGTGAAACACCCTATTGCGAAGATGGCGCACGTTCCGTAACATGGGATTGACCGCCTTCTCGAGATCAGTCTGCGTTTTACCCGCAGATAGCAAAGGCTCGTATGGAAACAATATTGGCGCTGCGGGACCGAAAAACAATCCACTGTATTGATTAGAAATCAGGTTTGTCCAAAAACCAAAATTTAATTCCGCTACGATACGTCCACTGGTAATCGCTTTTGGTGGTATTTTTGACTTTTTCCGAAGCAAAGCAAGATTAGCATCCTTCAGTTTGGTCTCTGCTTTACGCACTGTGGCAATATCAAAAGACTTCAAGCGCCCTTGAAATGCAGGATCGATAAACCAATTTGACCCATAAGTAGACTTTAAATGCTGCTCAAAATTATTTCGGAATGTGACTTCGACAAGTTGTAAAATCGGGTACAGCGATTCGCTCAGTACGACGTTACGATGGTAAAGCATGAGCGCCTCAAGTTGGTTATTTTGAACCCGTCGCAAATAAGGTCCAAGACGTTCAGTTGAGAGTGCTGCGGCAACCCCAGGATAATTTACAGGCATTGAAAATCACCATGTCTAAATTCATAATTTTTTCGGTACTGTTTTGGAGATACTTGACGTTTCATGTGTCTTACACTATATTGTATGAGTATCCCGTAGGTCGATCATGCTTCGGCTTGGTTCTACGGCTCAGATTTGATCAATGATTTGCCCAGGCGAAAGCCTGGGTTCATTGTTTTATGCTCTGACCCAGAACGCAAACGGATTTTAATTTAGCTCGAGCGCTAACGCTAGTTTTCATCTGTTTTACTAGCGCTAGTGCTATATTCACCGTTATGCCAGCCGTCACCCTCAAACTCCGCGAATACCTCGATACACACCACCTGAACGCACGCCAAGTTGAACGGGAAGCCGGCATTGGGCAGAACACCATTTACCGCGTGATGAAAGCCACGAACCTCAACCGTGACTCGCTGGCGGGCATCATCAGCGCACTGCGAAAACTGACGGGGCAACAAGTCAGCATTGGCGACGTGCTCGAGTACACCGACGACACCCTAACGCCTGCAACCATTCCAGGTGATCCAAGTGGTTTTCTGGCATTGATCGGCTTGTTTAACGACCCCGACAGTCCAGGCGACATCAGCGCCAAGCACGACGAATACCTTGGAAAAGCGCAAAATGATGAATACCTCGAGCAAATCGCACAATCAAAAAGAAAAACATCCGCCAAAGGCAAGCGTCAATGAGCAAAAAAGTCAAAACAGGTTTTCAACTTGTGCTGATTGACACCACACCGTTGTACGCGCTGGCAGACCGTCAAGATACCGACCATGACCGTGCTTTAAAAACGTTCAAACGTTTGAGTCTCGAGGGAAACCTGACGCTGCAAATACCCGCTCCCGTGGTGTTTGAATTGCACCGCCTTCGGTTGTACCGAAAACCATTCGAGCCAGGTGTGGCACTTTCAGAGATCAAGCAAATCGTTCAGCGTTTCCCAATTGCGCATCCAGAAGCAACAGATTTTGAAATGACACTCGAGCAACTGGCGCGATTTCCAGATCAACGTATTACGCTGGCAGATGGGGTTACGGCAAGCATGGCAAAGCGGATGGGCGCTCGAGTTTTGACGTTTGACAGGCATTTTTCGTTGTTGGGTGCGGTGGTTGTTTAAGAGCAAATTGCATCTCGAGGTGAGGTTTGGTGCAGGTTGGATGGTACGGGATTGTGATGAATAGAAACACACTTAACACAGAGCCATGTTTGCGAACACTGCATGACCAGAACGTAAGCAAACTCTGACGTGGTTAATAAGGAGCTGCTTTATTTTTCACTGGTTTTTTCGGGTATGGACAAGGTAACAGTTGAATTTGAGCTTTCACCTATTGCCTTAACAACTTGACTGTAGACAGGAGGGGTAGGATCAGGGAGTGAAACTTTTCCAGACTCTGGAGATGCAGCAGTCGTCGAAGTTTTATCCGATGTTTGGTCTGGCTTATCTGCCACGATGATCTTTCAGGGTTACTCGAGAATCAGAATTTCCACTGGGCTGTGGTTTTTCTACGACCCAAGGTTTATCCAAAATAATGTATTGCGGCGTTGCTGGTGTCGGCAGAACTGGCACATGAGACTTCGTTTGGGTAACTTCAGGCTTAGACATGAACTACCTCCTGATGCTTAATATTACACGGTTTTGTAAATACAACTGTACATCAAACAACATCCCAAGCTACAACTTCATTTCAGAATTTTCCAAGGATTGGTGAGCGGACTTTGTTGGGGAGCACTAACTGTTGGCACGGTGAGGGATTGAAAAGTTGCTTGGTAATACAAACTGATTCCAAAGTAGACCAAACTCAGTATGAACACGACTATAACCAATCTAAATTGATGCCGAAGAGTACGCGCTTTTTGTAAATTAGCACCACTTGCTTGGACTGCATAATCACGATAAACAAGCTGCTGAGTCCGCAAAAGTGTAGCTCTGTCAGATGCCTCAGTAGGAAGTTTTTCATAAATCCACTTAGGATCAGCCAGTTTACTATCGGTTGGGCGTTGTACGGCTGTATTTTGAACAAAAATTACCACGATCACCAAAGCCGCCAATCCGATTGCGCCTAAAGCCCCGATCTGTTCGAGATTAGGATGGTCAAGTCCTTTCACGAGCACATCTGGTTTGACAATAAGAGCAGCCAAGGCAAGCGCTCCAGTCACGGTCACGGTATTCCCTCGAGCCTTTTCCTCAAGTTGTTTGTTGGCTGATTCGTAATCCGCATTCACTGAACGCTGAAAATCACGCAATTCTTTCATGTACTCGAGATCTAATTTTGGTGGATCAGGAGGAGTCTGAAGTGTCGTTATAGTCAGTTGCAGCTTAGACGATGGCTGTTCTAAAGTCTTCAATTCCGTGTTTGAAGCCTCCAAAACAGGCGATTCCATTGATGCTTGTTTTGACTCCTGGGAAACGATAGCGGCATCCACTATATCTTCTGTCCGAGGTACAACATCTAAAAGTGGGAATTTATCGTCTGGTTCAGGCATATCCAACTTTCATACCGATTCTAAATTCCAGGAGTATAACCCAAACACACTCGAGTTGATTTGACACACTCGAGCATCAAAAAACTTACACACAATCCTCTTAATCGTTGCGTTTATTTCGATTATCCCGTATCCTACCCCCATGACCTCCCTGACCA
>JANLWR010000505.1:0-2277 GCA_031364625.1 Deinococcales bacterium
GCTGCACTGAAGCTTAACGCTTACGGCGATTCGGATTTTCAGGGCGCTTACGACGGGGAAAGTATTACCGGTAATCTGGATTTGCGCAACGCCCCATTTCATGCGCTCTTGGGTTCGGTATTTGGTGCGTTGCCAGGTACTGCACTGGTAACAGGCGTCGCCCGTTACGACATTCCGATCAAAAACCCACTCTTGGGCAACGTCAAAGCCTCGTTTGAAAAACTCGAGATCGGCGAGGGGCAAGACGCCCTGATCGGTGCGGCGAGTGCGGTCTTCAGTAAAGGCAACCTCGAGCTGGACAGTTTGCGCTTAAAATCCAAAAACGGTGGTGAATGGCTGGGGTCGGGGCGTTACAGCAAAAACCTGGTCAACTTAAAACTGGGGTTCAGCAACACCAGTTTCACGCCAGTGCTCGACCTTTTACCTACCCTGCGCGGCTTAAATCCAGAAGCCAGCGGCACGCTCAACCTCGAGTTAAAAGGCGAGTACGGCAAACCTGACGCGGTGCTGAACGTTGAAAACTTTAAAGGCAGACTGGCGGGCGTGCGTTTGAACGCCAAACAATTAAACGGCACGTTGCAGAACAACAAACTCGAGATTAGGGGGCAGATCACCACCGATGAAAGTTTTAACGCCGCGCTCGACACCACCGCCACCGCAAACTTGGTTTCTTGGACGCCAATCAAACTCGAGAATTTGGAAGCCAGGGCAACTGGTTCGCTTGAGGTCAGTCCGATAGGACGCATCGAAAACATCAACGCCAGGGCTTACGGCGATTCGGGCGGTTTTAAACTCGAGACAACCGCCACCAAGGGCGGCGCGATGACGATCACAGGCGATATTTCGCCGCGTTTGAATTTGAAAATGACTGGCAAAGATTTGATCTTTAAAATTCCAGATTATTTCCTGTCCGACAGCCTGATGGACGCCAACCTCGAGATGCGCGGCGACGGCAGAGATTACCTGATGACCGGTAATGTTACTGTCAACAGGGCGCTGGGCAGCCTCAACCAAGGCAAAACCGAAACAAAACCATCACCGAGTCTCGAGCCTCAAATTGAACCCGAGCAGCGCAAGAATCCAGTTTTTGAACGCATCAAATTCCAAGGCATTCGCATCAAAGCCCCCAGTGGCTTAAAGATCAACGAATCGCTCTTGAAGCTCGAGGCTGGAGGCGATCTGCAACTCGGTGGCACGCTGGCAGCCCCAGAACTCAACGGTGCCATCGAGGCGCTCGAGATTAACGGCAGCAAAGGCGTGCTGAAGCTGGGCAGTTACAATTACAACCTCAGTTCTGTGAATGCCAGTTTTAACCAAGTCTCGGGCATTTACCCGACCATTCGCCTGGTCGGAAAAACCACCATCACCACCGCACTGCGCAGCTTCAGTGACCCGAATGACATCAAAAGTAAACCCCTTGACGTCACACTCGTTTTAACAGTGACTTTCAAACGTGACAGCGCTGGCAACCTGAAAATCAAAACCGACACCCAACTCTCGAGCGTCGCGCCAGACGGTTTTGCCAACCCGACCGAAGCCGACTTGTACTCGCTGGTGACGCTCAACTCGAGTCAGGGCATTTCGATAGGCGGCGTCAGTCAAAGCGCCATCAACACGGTCTTGACGGTCTTTATTCTGAACGAGGTGTCTCGAGCCTTCAAAGAGCAAACGGGTCTGGATTTGAACATTGACACCAACTTGTTCGATGAGCTGCTGAACAAGCCCGAAGACGCCCGCAACATCAACGTCAGTTTTAGCATCGGCGCAGATTTGACCGATCAGTTGCGATTGGGTGTCAACGTGAATTTGGGCAGAACCGATTTTAGTTCCAACCGTATTTTGCAAAGCACTATCTTCTTGAATTACACCACCACCGACAATGCCTTCAGCATCAAATTTGCCCTGCCGTTCGAGGTTCAAAACAACACCACCACCAACACCGCGCAATTTACGGGTTTTGACCCAGAAGCCAGCTTCTCCTGGAACTTTGCTAGCATCTGGTCTTTGACGTTCGGCATTGAACTCAAAGACTTCTTAAAAGAATTCCGTTTTAAACTCGGTGTGACCTTCAGATTTTGAAGCTCAGTAAACGCCGTGATACCATGACCTTTGGGAAAGGAACACGGTCGCGCACAGACAAAGTGTGAGGAAAGTCCGGGCTTCGCAAGGCAGGATGCCAGCTAACGGCTGGGCAGCGAACGAACCACCCCGCAAGGGACAGGCGTGAAGCTGACGGAAAGTGCAACAGAAAACAAACCGCCCAGTCACACGGGTAAG
>JANLWR010000529.1:0-1753 GCA_031364625.1 Deinococcales bacterium
AGTGCCATCAATGAAGAACTCGAGACGACCAGCAAAATTTTAAAAAGCATCTCTGGGCAGACCATTAAGTATTTCCGCCCACCTGGCGGGCGTTACTCGAGTCAGGTTTTGCAAGTTGCGTTCAATGCAGGTCTGATTACCGCTTTTTGGACCGATGATCCCGCCGATTTTCGCAACGCTGGAGAAAAAACTTTAGAGCGAAACCTGGTCAAACACTTACAATTTGGGGGCATTATTTTATTGCATGACAATGTTCTTGACAGTATTCAGGTGCTTCCGCAATTTTTGAACGCCGCCTTTAAACGTGGAATTCAGGTTGACAACATTTCTGGGATGCTCGACGGAATTTAAGTTAAAGAACTTTGTTGTTTGTACTTTTGTATTTCATCTTGACAGGTCATGATGAAGTCAATGAACTGCAAACCTTCCTGCCATAAACGTGAAATAGAATTTACTGCGAAAAAGGATCACTTTCATGCCTAGCTCAAAGCAACGAATCTCGAGACGCGGTTGGTTGTGGCGCGGCTTGGTGTTTGCATCTTGTTTGACCGTTGCTGCCCTTGCCGGTCCTCGTGAACGCTACGGCTACCGCGTGCTCGCCCAGGTGGACAACCCTAGCAACACCTACCTGCTCGGTGAGGGCGGCTGGTTGGCAGTCGAGAGCGAACTGAGTGAGGGTTACGACGCTCGAGTTGGCACGCAAACCACCAGCGAAATGCTAACCAAAGTTAGCCTTTGGTTGCGACTTAAAAACATTCCGTTGGTGGTGGCGATCATTCCCAACAAAACCAGATTGTATCCTTATGCGTTTTTTCCAGGGGGACACCTCGAGCAACCGCAACGATCCAATTACGCCAAACTGTACCAAAGCTTGCAAGATTCTGGCGTGCAAGCCATTGATCTGGCAAGCAAAATGCGCAACGCCCCAGAGTGGAAATCGGGCTTGTACTACCGTTGGGATTCACACTGGAATCAAACAGGCTCGGGGCTAGCCGCCAAACTGATTGCGCAGTACGTGTCCCAAAACGGTTGGCGCAAAAAATTACCGACCGTCAAATACAAACTCGAGCCAGACGGTAAACGCCGCAAAACCCCGACCGATATCCCAGACAAAAACCTCAGCCTGAACGGTTTTGTGCTCGACGATTCGGCAAAAACCCGACTGGGCATATTGCCACCCGCGAGTGAAACCTACCAACTTTACAAAGCCGTCGCGCCAGTCTCAGGCTCGAGTTTGTTTGACAGTGCGCCAACCACAGTCTTAATTGGCACGAGTTTCAGTGCGGAAGTCAACAAGCACGCCTTTTCAGACAATTTAGAGGTTGCCCTGCAAAGCCCTGTCGCCAACGTTTCGATTCCGGGTGGCGGCATTGCCACCAGTGCCGGCGAGTATTTTACCAGCGACGCGTTTTCTGAAAACCCTCCAAAATTGATCGTCTGGGAAGTTCCAGAATATATTTACCGCACCGCCACCGACAAAGTCAGGGTGTTGCGCCAAACCCTTGGACCCTGGATTTTGGGTGATTGCGGGCAAACAGGAATCTCGAGCAGTACCAAGAACGGTTTGGTGCAATTTGCCAAGCCTGGTCCCAGAAAAGGTGGCTATTTGCACACGCGAATTACCGCCGATGGAGTCAGCCAAATAGAATTGCGATTTTTGGCGGCAGACAATCAGCGCCAAACCCTGATGGTCACCCGAAACGACGACGACAACCCGCACGATCTGAACATAGCCTTGCCAGACGGTTTAAAT
>JANLWR010000536.1:0-4796 GCA_031364625.1 Deinococcales bacterium
ATCTCGAGCCAGGAATACTTGTGCGGCTCGAGAATGTTTTCGCTGCGAATAATGTTCTGATAGGCTTCGGAATGCAGTCGCGGTTGCTCGAGAATGCTGGCTTGTTGGGCGCGGTACAAAAATTGGTACGCCTCTTCGGGGACTCGAAATTGTGCGTTTAATTTAGCAGAGGCTCGGGCGATGCGTTTGTGAAGCCAGTTGATTTGCGGGTGTGCCAGCAGTTCGCGCCACGGTTCGGGGCGGTTCCAACTGGCTTTTGGGTAAATCAAAGCTTGCGGTTTTTGCGTGTCAACAAGCTGCGAGCACAATTTAAAATCCGTAACTTGAGCCATAAAAGTCTCAATCGCAGAAATACTTTCGTTGGTGTCTTGCAGCTCGAGCACCACGGTTTGCGCTTGATCTCGAGACTCGGGTTTAAAATCAGTTGAAGCATTGGGTAAGCCCGAATCAAAGCCAAACAAACGCAAGGTTTTGCCGCTTTCTTCGGTAATCCATAAGCCCGCATCACGCTCGAGTTGTTTTGTGCTTAAAAATGTGAATTCAAAACCCGAAGCGATCAGCAAGCTGGCAATATGGGTTTCCCAAGCGCAATCGAGCAGCCAAACCCCGCGAGTGAAGACTCCAAACATCTGCTCGAGCACAGCAGAATACTGTTTTAACTGCGCGGCGGCATCCAGTTTGGGAATCAAGGGCAGCCAAGGTTCAAACATGGCGCCACCCAGCAACTCGAGTTTTTTTGCTTCGACTAAGGTTTTAAGGCGCCGTTGAATTTCTGGATTTATCGCTTCCAGCACACTTCTGGACAGATACATCTGGGCTGACACGCCACCCTCAGACTCGAGCAAATTTAATAGCTGTTCAAAACGCCCAGACCCCAGCACACTTTTTTGCCGCACCAAAAAAACCAGACAGACCGCATTCACAAATAACGCTCCTCGAGACCCTAAGTACCTCCCGCCTACATTTTGGATTTTCCGCTTCGCTCCAAATCCGTCATTTCGGCGACAGGTACGTTGTCCCTACTCCCGTTGGTCGGAAATTTTTTAGGGAAAAACTCTAAAAAATTTCGGGGAGATACTTAATGTTGTTATGGTACACGAAGCACGCGCTCGAAACTTTTACCGAGGCTGTATCGTATTGGGATTATGACGCTGATTGCTGGAATTTTATTTGTGATTTTGTGGCTTGGGGGTGTTGCGGCAACATTTTTCCCCGTTGTGCCAGCCACCATCATCATTTGGCTTGCCGCGCTGGCTCATGCGCTGATGACAGGCTTTGCACCCATCAACTGGACATTCCTGATCGGCTTGGCGCTGGTCGGCAGCAGCGCCTTCGTGATTGATAACCTGGCAGCCGTCTGGGGTGCTCGAAAGTTTGGTGGCTCGAGCGCGGCGGGTTGGGGCGCGTTGCTGGGCGGAATCGCCGGAATTTTTGTGCTGCCACCGTTCGGTTTTTTGATCTGCCCAGTGCTGGGCGCAATTGTGCTCGAGATGGCGGTTTCAAAAAAGTCTTTTGAGGCGGCGGCAAAAAGTGGCATTGGTACACTGGTCGGAATGCTTGGCGGCATCGGTTTAAAATTGTTGGTGCATGTGGCAATGGGCATCATGGTGATCTTCAAAATCTTGTAGAATCAACCCCCAAGATGAAACTTTCAAGCCAAAACCCAGACCTTCAACCCCGCCCAACGCGGGGCGTTTTTTTGCTGCTCGGGGCAAGCGGCAGCGGCAAGGGAACGATTGCCAAACAATTGCTCGCGCTCGGAATTGTCAAACATCATGTCTCAATGGGTGATTTGCTACGCAGCATCATCGAGCGAATCAACACCAATCCAAGCGAACGCGCAACACTCGAGTATCAACTGGCTGATCCGATTCCGAATGGTTTCTCGAGCAAGGTGGCGTGCCTCGAGCACTGCGTCAAAAGTGGTTTGTTGATTCCCGATTCTTGGACTGAATTCATCATCGAATCTGACCTGACCAGTAAACCAGCGCTTCAAACCGAGCCTTGGGTGATGGACGGTTATCCAAGACGGATCGAAGCCGCCAAGCACTTACTCGAGAGCCTGGGCAAACTCGAGATTCCGCTGCTGGCGGTGATTCACCTCAGAATTTCACTGCCACAAATGCAAAAACGCCTGCTGGCTCGAGGTCGTAGCGATGATACTTTGGAAGCCATTGAGAACAGATTTGCGTTTTATCAAGAACATGTCCTGCCCACCCTCGAGTTTCTGAGCCAAAAAGTAAACTTGCTCGAGGTTGACACGCACACTTTTGAAACATCAACTTCAAATGCTTCCAATATTGTCCTCGAGCGGGTTTTAACGGCTCTCGAGCCTGGAAACACTTAAAAACCCAACATCACTCACGCCGCTCGGGTATGATTCGGTCAATGCTGAAAAGCGTTCTCTCATATCTACCATTAGAACCTCGAGCCAAGATTGTCACGCTTGAGCATCGCAAACTGCGAATTGCGGTCTTCACCGACGTGTACCTGCCGCAAATCAATGGGGTCGTGACCAGCGTGACCAACATGGTTCAGGGCTTGCGCGAACTTGGGCATGAGGTCACGATTGTCGCGCCCAAACACCCGCAGCAGGTGACTGAGCCTGGCGTGATTCGATTGCGCTCCACGGTGTACAGACCTCAACCCGAGCAGCGCTGGGCGTTTCCGCCGAGTTTGCGCAAAATGTGGCAATTTTCAAGACTCAATTTTGACGTGATTCACACGCACGGCGCGTTAATGCCAATTTTGGCGCTCGGGGTCGGTAGGTTATTAAGCATTCCGGTGGTGCACACCTACCACACCAGGTTTCGGGATTACATTCATTACGCACCGTTTTACGCCACGCTGTCGTGGCTGATGACCAGTGAACGCTGGTATGCGCGAAGCACCAAAACGGGGCGTCGCGTCACCAGAACCCTGAAAAAAGGCTTGGATTTAAGCACCAAAACCCTGTTCGCCGTGGCAGATGTCTGGTTTTGCAACCGCTGCCTCGAGTTGATCACGCCCGCCGCCCCAATGGCGCTCGAGTTGGATCAGATGGGCGTCAGGACGCGGGTGACGGTTGTACCGAACGGTATTGATTTAGAGCGTTTGACCACCCCGCAAACCGATCCTTTCCCCGCTTTGGGCATTCCCAAAGGTACAGCACGCTTGCTGACCGTCTCGAGGTTGGGCAAAGAAAAAAGTGTTGACTTGCTGCTCGAGCGTTTTAAATTGATTCACTTTTCAAATCCCAATTCGCGCCTGGTGATTGTCGGCGATGGACCCGAACGCAAACACCTCGAGCATTTGAGGTTGGAATTGGGTTTGAAAGATGCCGTTGTTTTCACGGGTTACGTCAACGCCGTCAACATTGGCGCGTACTACCAGCACGCCGATGTTTTTGTGTTTGCCAGCACCAGCGAAACCCAGGGTTTGGTGGCGCTCGAGGCGGCGGCTTGCGGTTGTCCGGTGGTGGCTCGAGCCGAAATGGGCATTATTTCTTGCGTGTTGGATGGTGAAACCGGATTTTTGGTGGATCCAAACGACAAGCAAGCTTTTGTTGAAAAGACTTTACTGCTCATAAACGATTCTGAACTTCGGGCAAGATTCTCGAGTCGTGCCGCAGTTTGGGCAGCCCAGGAAGGTTCGCACCGCACCATGACCAACCGTATTCTGGAAGTGTACAAACGCGCCATTGTTGAGTTTGAGGGTTACGACGATCTGGGCTTGCCACCAGAATTTACCAGCCTCGAGACCGTGCCAAATTCGGTGGATGCGCAACTCGAGAGGTTTAAATGAAACGCATTTTGATCTTCGTTTTGGTCTTATGCTCAGTCTTTGATGTCGCCAGCGCCGAAGAAATAAAATTTAGCATCGGCGCGAGTTTGACTGGCTCTGGAGTCTTCACGGGTTCGGGCGTGACCGAAACGGGTTTGCCCGGTGATATTGGTTTTGCAGTCCAACTTGAAGCTTGGAACGTCATCGCCGATCAGGTCGGCATTCGTGCCAGGGTCGGCTCAAGCTGGATCGAGGCGGGCGTGCAGTGGCATCTGGACCTCTCGAGTCAGGTCAACATTGTGTTTGGGCTGGCGGTCGGTTATTTCTGGGCGGACAACTGGGCATTGTTTGGAAATGCTGGACTCGAGTACCACCCCGCCTGGCTGCAAAACACGATTCTCGAGCCGATCACGTTTTTTTTCGAGTACGGCTTGAATTACTCCGCGAACCTCAGTACCAAATTGCGCTCGAGTTTGGCGCTCGGCATCCTCTTCTTTTTGTAAATTCTGGGTAGAATCAAGGATGCAAGCCATTTTAGAGCACCTCAAAGCCAGTACCTCGAGCATCCTGAGTGACGTTGAAACCCTGGTGCGCCTCGAGTCACCATCGACCGACGCTGCCCGCATCAACTTGGTTCAGGACGCGTTGCAAGCTTGGCTCGAGCCGTTTGGTGAAATCACACGAACATCGCACGAACTTGGGGACATTTTGCAGTGCCGAATTCCTGGAAGCTCGAGCAGTGCTGACTCCAATGCCTCGCTTCGCTCGAGCAACCGTGTTGTACTCTTGGCTCATGCCGACACGGTGTACAGCGTTGGCGCTTGGAAATCTGGCTTGTGGCGCATCGAGGGCGATCAAGCTTACGGACCCGGCGGCTACGACATGAAAGCGGGCATCGTTCAAGCCATCTGGGCAATCCGAACCCTCAAAACCCTCAACCTCGAGCCGTCCTGCACCATCGATTTTTTGATCACCCCGGACGAGGAGATTGCATCGAGCGCGGGTCGCCCGCACATTGAAGCCCGATTCGACCT
>JANLWR010000539.1:0-7839 GCA_031364625.1 Deinococcales bacterium
ATGCGCCGGCGTTGCAAGCGGCCGCGTATCCGCGATTCTCGACGAGCCGAACCAAATGGACCGAAGGAACCCGAACCTGGATGGTGGCTGTTCCAGACTTTAGGGTATCGGCGTTCTCTTCGGTGCTGGCGGTGGTGGTTGCCCAGAATTCTGAGCGAGGAATCATGGTGGTGGTGACAAAAGCGCTCGAGATCAGCATCACGCTCATGATTAAAGCAGCGCCCAAAAGCAGTTTTTTGGCGTTGCGAATCCGCCCTTTTGGGTTTTCTTCGGTATCGCTGGCATCGCCTTTAATTAAAGGCATGACCACAACACCAGTTTCAAAACCCGAAAGCCCAAGCGCCAGCCTTGGGAAAACCAGCAGTGCACCACCAATAATCGCAAGTGGCGAACTCCACCCTGTGCTTAATATGGTCGTCCTGTCTGTATATTTGTCGGGGTTGCGCAACAAATCTTGTAAACCTGTACCAACCACAACCAAACTGAGACCAATGTAAGCGGCAACCAAAAACACGGCAATGCCGATGGCTTCGTTAAATCCTTTTAAGAACACCGCGCCCAAAAGCGCAATAAATACCAGCGTGATTGGCAGTTGTGCCCCAGCAACAAATTGCCTTACCAATGGGTTTTCGATCACGTGCGCCGAAGCATCGGCGGCTGAAAGCGTAATGGTGATAATAAAACCGGTTGCCACAAAGCCAATTAAGGCGAGCACCAAGAATTTTGATGGCCAGTACGACAACAGACGCTCGAGCATCGAGATTGAACCGTCACCGTGCGGGCTTTCTTCGGCAACGCGGCGGTACATCGGCAACGCGCCAAACAGGGTAATCAAGACCAGTACCAATGTTGCAATTGGCGACAGCGCTCCGGCAGCCAGCGCCGCGATGCCCGGCTGATACCCCAGGGTCGAGAAGTAATCCACGCCCGTCAAGCACATGACTTTCCACCACGCATGGGTGTGATGATGCGTCTTGACGCTCGATTCTTCTTCGTAAAAGCCTTCATGCGTGGCTTTTTTTTTGAGAACGCCCTCGAGCATCCATTGCCTGAGGTTTTCGCGGAATCTAGTGGGAGTGGTTGCCATGAACTGCAAGATATTACTCTCAAACAAGCCAAACGTACAGAGATAACTTTTTGAATGTAAAGTTTAGTTACCCTGTCGTTAAATTCATTGGTATGGCTTTAAATTTGAGCGTTCTGGATGAAAAATTTCCTTTCGATAGTTGATGTTTGCCAAAAGACTTGCCCGTTTAAGAAATGCGCCTCAAATCTCGAGAAACTCAACCAGAACGACAGCACTTTACAACGTTAACCGACATGAACTCGAGGACGGCGACGCGGTTTTGGTTCGGATTGCCGTATGATCTCGCGGGTCATTGGGGCGGTGTCCCCCTCACCAAAGAACAAGAACCTCGAGACGTTGGCGAGCGGCGTGATTTCGGACCAGGTGAAATAACAATGCGGAATCATGGTGCTGCGGTCACGCAAATACAGTAAAAATGCGGCGATGGCATTTGGCACGGCGGGTGCGGTGGCACGTAAAACATGGTAACTCGAGCCGTTTGGAGCTTTGATTTCGATGCCCTCGACTTGAAGTTTTGCTACAAATTCTGAAGCATCGGAAACGCTGACCTCGAGAAACAAGACGGGTTCGCGCGAATCGATATGGTGATCTTCACGCTCAGACAGTTCCTTGTCCTGATATTCGCCCCAATCGCCGGCTTGGCGTTTGTTGGTCACAATATGAAGTTCGCCGCAGTGATGAATGCTGTCTTGCAAAAATTGCTCGGCGGTGTCGTCCAATTGAATGTCGGTGATGCGCAATTCGGTCGAGCGGTTGACCCTCGAGAGGATCGAAACAAAAATGATTGAGGCGATAAAAAATAAGGCAATTTTTAAACCATCGGGGCGCTCAATCACATTGACTACCGTGGTGTAAATAAAAACCAAGGTAATCAGGGCGAATCCAATCATGGCGGTGCGTTGTCGTTTGGCTCGAGCGGACAAGAACACCGCAATTGCCGCCGAACTCATCAACACCAGCACGCCAGTGGCGTAGGCACCACCTTGGGCATTGACATCGGCTTGAAACACAAACGTGACCAAAAAGGCAATCAGGGTAAACAACAGGGTGAGCGGACGGTTGGCTTTTGCCCATTCGGGAGCCATACCGTAGCGCGGCAGGTAACGGGGCACAAGGTTAAGCAATGCTGCCATGGCACTTGCGCCCGCAAACCACAAAATCAGCACGGTGCTGATGTCATATGCCGTTCCGAAGACATCGCCGTAAAACTGATGGGCAAGGAAAGCCAGAGCACGTCCATTGGCACTTCCACCCTCCAGAAAGGCGGCGGCAGGAATGTGCAGGGTCGTGACAAAACTCGAGGCGATCAGGAACACGCTCATGATGAGCGCTGCCGTGGTCAGTAACTTTTTGGCGTTGCGAATACGTCCAAGGGGATTTTGTGAATCATCGTTTGGTTTACCTTTAATCAGTGGCATGACGGCAACACCAGTTTCAAAACCTGACAAGCCAAGTGCAAGCTTCGGAAAAAGCAGAACCGCAAAGCCAACAATTAAAATTGGGTTGTTGCTTCTGGTATTTAAGGCGCTTAACCAGGCTTGAAACTCTAAGGGCTGATGAACAACCTCGAGAATTCCTCTGACAATGACAACGGCATTCAATCCCAAATACGCCACAACCAAAACAACGGCAATTCCAATGGCTTCCTTAAAACCCTTTAAGAAAACCGCACCCAGCAGCGTAATCAGAAAAATAGTGATGCCTATCTGGAACGCAGGCGATTCGTGAGCTGGAAAAGCTTGCGCAAAAAATGGGTTTTCGATCACATGCGCTGCCGCGTCAGCCGCAGAGAGCGTGATGGTGATGATAAAATCGGTTGCCGCAAAGCCGAGAAGCGCCAGGACAAACAATTTCCCAGCCCAAAATCCGAGCAGGCGCTCGAGCATCGAAATCGAACCGTTGCCATAAGGACTCTCGCTAGCCACCCGCAAATACACGGGCAAAGCGGCAAACAAGGTTACAAGCACCAAGACCAGCGTGGCAATTGGTGAGAGTACCCCTGCCGCAAGCGCGGCAATACCTGGTTGATAGCCAAGTGTCGAGAAATAATCCACACCCGTTAAACAAACCACTTTCCACCACGAATACTGATGTACCGATTCGTGATGAGCTTGGATTGAGCTGGGTGGCGATTGATTGATTTGTTGAGGTTCGCCCTCGAGCAGCCAGTCTTTAATGCGTTGATTGCCGCCGGTAGGTGGAAAAGACATAAACACTTGAGTGTGATGCTTAGACTCAAAAGCGTCTATCCGTCATCTGATGTTTGTGGTCGGTCAGTTGACCGACCCTGGCTTTGGGCAGCAAGTCACGTTAATATCCTTTTCGTGCTTGCCCGAGTTGCCATCATACCGACCTGTTTGGCTTTAATGCTTGGCGGCTTGATTCTTGATGTCTTGACCACCCAGCAATTTATTGCCGCCATCGTTTGGATTGTTCCAATCGCCCTTTCAGGTCTGGCATTCTCGAGAAATTTTACTTATTCCCTGGTGGCGGCAGCGATTGTGCTGAACATTTTGGTCAGTTGGTTAAACGCGGGCGCACAGGGCGGACTTGACGGTATTGCAGTGCTCAACCGCTTGTTGCTGGCAGGGACAGCCGTGATGGTTGGCGTCATGACGGTCAGCCTCAGTGCTTTTGCCACAAGGGTTGGTCAATTGCAAGAACGCGAGTTAAAAATACGTCAAGAACGCGATCTCGAGCGGATAGCGGCGGCTGTTTCTGGAGCACAAACCCTGACCGAAGCCCTAGAACATGTTTTGCCCGTCCTCAAGGGTACTTTAAAAGCTCGAGGCGCGTTGTTTATTGGAGTTCATAACAATATTTTGGTCGCACCACGAATGGCTGACAATATTGAAACGAATATTCTAACAATTGGTACACCTGCTCCAAACGACCTCGAGTTGCAAACCATTGGTCTAAAACAAGTTGACAAACACAACTTATTACTGGTTCAACTTCAACAACCTTCACTGTTAATTGCGATTCTCGAGCCAAGTCAGAACACCATAAAGACCTTAGAGGACTTGCTGCCAGTTTTAATACGGGCACTTGACCGTGTTGTGTTGATGGAAAATTTATCCAAACAGCGCGTGTTGCTCGAGCACCGCAACACTGTGATCAGGGATTTGGTTTACGCCTTCAGTCACGACCTGCGCACACCACTGCTGGCAAATGGTATGAACATGAAACTGGCGCTCGAGGGGGCATTTGGAGATTTGCCAACCCCTTACCTTCGCTCGCTCGAGAATGGTTTGGCTGCCAATCAGGACGTGCTGAAGCTGGCTGACGGGTTGTTGTTGGTGGCACGTTTTGAAAGTGGTGAATCCACCCCGCAGACCGAGACCATTCGGTTAGAGCAAACACTTGAGGAAATGGTGGCACGGCTGAAACCGATGGCTGATGCTCGAGGAATTCACTTCAAATTAAACTTAAAGAATGTACAGGTACAAGGCAACAGTTTGGACTTGCGGCGTGTGTTTCAAAATTTACTGGACAACGCCATAAAATTTTCGCCCTTTAATTCCATGATTGAACTCAACCTGTACGAATTAAACCAGCTTGCCCGAATCGAAGTCCAAGACTCTGGACTCGGACTAACCCCAGAACTCGAGCAACGCTTGTTCACCCGCTTCTCGAGCGCTCGCGCCGGCGGTGGGACTGGACTGGGTTTGTACCTGGCTAAACGAATCATCGAAGCCCACCACGGCAACATTGGTTACACTCGAGCAGCCAAAACCATGTTCTGGATCGAACTGCCAAGCATCGATGCCATGCCTGACAAAAAACAAGAATCGGAGTTTTCATGACCCACAACGTTTTTCTGGTCGAAGACCATGCTTTTACCCGCGACGGATTAAGGGTCGCCATCGAACGAGAAGTTGGTTTACACGTGATTGGCGAAGCCCGCTCTGGCGAAGAGGCGCTCGAGGCATTGGCGCAAACACCCGCCCAAGTGGTGGTTTTGGACATCGGCTTGCCTGGCATCGACGGCATCGAAACTTGTCGCCGCGTCAAACAACTGCTTCCCGAAATTCGCGTCGTGATGTTGACCGCCCATCAACTCGAGACTCAAGTCTTGGCAGCCCTCGCCTCGGGTGCAGATGCGTACTGTTTAAAATCCACAGACCCTGCGGGTTTGATTGTTGCCATCAACGCCGCAGTGCTTGGCAGTGCTTACCTGGACCCACAAATCGCACACTTGGTGCTCGACCGCATCAGCCTGCCGAGCAGCGAGGTGTCGGTTCTTTCACCACGTGAACTCGACGTGCTGCGATTGATTGCCGAAGGTCTGGGCAACAAAGAAATTGCCGACAAGCTCGAGATCAGTTTATCAACGGTCAAAACGCACATCGAAGACATTCTGGCGAGGTTAAAAGTATCAGACCGCACCCAAGCCGCCGTGAAGGCAGTGCGCCAAGGCTTGCTGTAAATTAGCGTAACAATGAATTAGCGTAACAGTGCCAGTGCGCCAACACCCACCAAAAAACCGACTTCGGCGCTCAAAAACCACTCCATGAAGGTGGCTCGCGCTCCCTTCTCGCGCCGAATCGAACGCACAAAACCAACGGTGGTGGCACAACCCAAAATGCTGACGAAAGAGAGAAGAATCATGGGGGAAGTCTAGTGGTTTACCGCTTAGGCGCACATCGGTCAGATGGTGCAACGCGCTCCGTCATTCGGACGAGCCGTTAAAATTCGAGAAATCTTCATACAAGCTCAGAGTCGCGTTGATTGACCAATGCTAACCTCGAGATGTGCGAATGTGTTTGATTATTCTGATGGTATTTTTGGTTGCTTGCAACGCCCGACGCTCGAGTTCGGACGGGTTTACAGACTGGTTGGCATTTCAAAAATACAGCCTGTCAATGGCGAACAAAACCGCACCCGAACGACTGCCGATTCCTGTGGCTCGAGTCAACCTGAATCAAATCACAGACACTTGGGGCGGAGCGCGGAGTGAAGGGCGAAAACATGAGGGCGTTGACATTTTCGCCCCAAAAGGAACAAAGATTTACAGTGCAACAGACGGCATCATTATTTTTAAGGGCTGGAATCGTTTGGGCGGCAACACCGTCACCATTTGGGGTGCTGGCGACAAACGTTATTACTATGCTCACCTCTCAAAGTACGCAAATATCAATCAAGCACAAATAGTGACTCGAGGGATGCTGATTGGTTTTGTCGGCAATTCTGGCGATGCCAGCACCACGCCGCCACATTTGCACTTTGGAATTTACGATCAACACTGGAAAGCCAGCAATCCATATGAAAAACTCGAGGAGCACGGTTCGCAATTGAATCCCTGAACAAATGCTCCTCGAGTTTTCAAACTAAATTCTGAGCTGCATGTTGTAAAAATTGGCATAGACGCCGCCCAGCGCAATCAATTCCTGATGCGTTCCCTGTTCGCTAACGCCTTTATCGCCAAGCACCACAATACGCCCAGCATTTTTGATGGTCGAGAGTCGGTGCGCGATCACGATGGTGGTTCGGTTGTTGATCAGTTTCTCGAGCGACTCTTGAACCGCACGTTCGCTTTCGTTATCCAGAGAACTGGTGGCTTCATCAAAAATAATAATCGCAGGGTTTTTCAGGAAAACCCGAGCGATGCTAAGACGCTGTTTTTGTCCGCCCGAAAGTTTCACGCCGCGCTGACCGATGTCGGTATCGTAACCGTCCGGCAATGCCATGATGAATTCGTGCGCATTGGCTTTTTTGGCGGCGTCCACAATTTCAGTAAAACTCGCCTCGAGTTTGCCGTAAACAATGTTGTCGGCAACCGTTCCTGCAAACAAGTAAACATCTTGCTGAACAATGCCAATGTGCTTTCTCAACGAATCCAAACGAATGTCTTTGAGATTTTTACCATCGAGCAAAATTTGTCCTTCGCTGACATCATAAAAACGCGGAATCAGTGAACAAAGCGTGGTCTTGCCGACTCCCGAAGTACCCACCAAAGCAACAAATTCGCCAGGTTTAATCTCGAGAGAAATGTTTTTCAGGACTTCTTCGTGGTTTTCCGTGTATTTGAAGCTGACATCCTGAAATTTTAGATGCCCTTGAACCTGCTCTAAGTCGGTTGCAGTTGCTGAATCTTGAATATCTGGTCTGACCTCGAGCATTTCCATAAAACGGTTGAACCCTGTGATGCCCTCTTGATACAACCGTCCCAAGTTGCTTGCGCCTCGGATTGGCTCGAGCAAAATGCCGAGATACAGCAGATAAGTCAGCAAATCGACCAAATCCAAGCTGTGACCAACAATACTTGCGCCGCCAATAACCAGCAGCACAATGGTTAGAAGCTGCGTGAAAAACAGCATTCCGCTCGAGAAAAACATGTAACTCTTGTATTCGACCCTGCGACCCTCGAGAAAACGATTGTTTTGAACGGCGAATTTTTGGGCTTCGACTTGTTCGTTGGTAAAAGATTTCACCACTCGAATTCCTGCCAGTGAATCCTCGAGTTGAGCGTTGACATCACCGATTCGATCCCGACTGGTTCTGACGGCAAGATTCATTTGCTTGTTAAAATAAAGTGCATAAATAACCATGATCGGCAAAAACGCAAAAATGACAAGCGTAAGCGGAACGTTGATGGTAATTAAAATAACAAAAGCACCTATCAACTTTAGCAAAGAAATCACAACATCTTCAGGACCGTGATGGAACAATTCGCTCATGGCAAAAGTGTCGTTGGTGATTCGGTTCATGAGTTGAGCCGTCTTTTGATTGTCAAAAAACCCAAACGACAG
>JANLWR010000551.1:0-6481 GCA_031364625.1 Deinococcales bacterium
GTCTCGAGACCACCACGTTCGGTCAGGCTGCGCAGGGTTTCGAGCACAAACAGCGGATTGCCGCCCGTAAAACGGTGCAGGTTCGGACCGAGCTGGTCGGAAAGGTTCAGGTCTTGAAGCATCTGTCCCACGGCTTGCGTCTCGAGCGGCTTGACCTCGATCATCGCTGCAATACCTGAACCGACCGCTTGATGCAGGGTCTCCAAAAACTGGCTCGAAAGCTCATCGGTGCGAAATCCCAGAATCGGCAAAAGCTTGCCCTGACCCGTCACCAGCAACTTGTTCAGAACATACCAGGCGGCTTCCAGGCTGGCGCTGTCAACAAATTGGAGGTCATCGTAAACCAGGGCGGCATGGTTTGCGGCTAAAAACAATTGCAGCGCTTCGGCTTTCGCCTCGAGAAAACGCAGCCGTTCGGCATCATTGGTGATTGCCGGCGGGGCTTCGCCCAGACTGGGAACGATACGAGCCAGTTCAGCCCGCACCCAATTTGGCAGTCCCGCAGAACCCAGGGCTTCGCACAGGGGTTTGAACGTGCGGGCATGGGTTCCATACGGGATCGAGGCATCGCCGGGACGACCGAACCAATGCAGGTACTTTCCCCGGCTGGCGGCGAACTCGAGCATCAAGCGACTCTTGCCCACCCCTGGTACGCCGTGCAGCACGATGACTTGCCCAGCCTGCCAGGCTTCCTGCATCTGTGCCCATTCGCGTTCGCGCCCCACCAAACGGCTCGGCTCAATGGGTTGTGGATTTGGTGCGGTCACAACACTCGAGGTCTGGATGCGCCCCAGCAGCCCCTGGGTTTGCGCATCGGGTTCCAAACCCAGTTCGCGCTGCAAGATTGCAGAACAGGCATTGTAGGCTTCGAGCACCGCGCTGCGGTTATCGCTCGCCAGATGAATTTCGATCACCTGCCGATGGGCAGCCTCGTTCAGTGGTTCTAAGCGAATGCGACGCTGGGCGGTCTCGAGGGCTGCGCCCAACTTCCCCGCCTGGTGCTGCAGGGTCGCCAGCCGTTCCAGCAGGGCATCGGCTCTGCTGCGCAGCATTTCCCGCTCCGACATCAACCAGTTATCAAACTCTGGGGCATCCTCGAGGTTAAACCCCTCGAGCAGGTCGCCACGAAAGACTTGTACGGCATACACAAGTTTTTCTTCCAAATTGGAAACCAAATCGCTGTTTTGGTTGAAGGCAGCCTCGAGCACATCCACGTCGAGTTCCAGAGACTCAGTCTGAATGCTGATCGCATCGCGTTCAACTTGCACGATTGAGCTGGCTTCATTCAGGTCATCCCTGAGACGGGCAAGTGCCATCCGCAGGTTTGCCCTGCCCCTGCTTTGATCGACATCGGGCCACAACAGCGTCATCAGTTTATCGCGGGAGTGAAAACCAGGCTCGAGCGCCAGATAGACCAGCAACGCCTGGACTTTACGGGTGCGAAAGGACAGCTTGCGCAAACCCAACCAGACCTCGCAAACACCCAAAAGAGACAGCTTTAGCTGTTCTGGATGACGTTTTTCCTGTTGCGTTTTTGTCACGGCGACTCGCTAATCTAATGCAAAAGATGCTGACCCAAATAGGAATAGGAGAATGATGATGCTAAGTTACAGTGTACCGTTAATGGAAGGATTCTTGTTGAGCGCAGGCTTGATTGTCGCAATTGGACCACGAAATACCCTGGTTCTGCGACAAGGTCTGCGCCGCCAACACCTGTTGGTGATGGTAGTGCTCTGTACCCTGATCGATGCTTGTCTGCTCTTGTTGGGTACGCTTGGCATGGGAATCTTCGTCATCAGCCAATTGCTGACTCAGGTTTTGACTTACGGCGGAGTTGCATTTTTGCTGATCTACGGCGCACGCTCGTTTTGGGCAATGGTTTCACCCGCCTCAATCGCTCAAGAAGTCGGTTTTCAACTTGGACGCAGGCAAGTGGTGCTCGCGTTATTGGCGGTAAATCTTCTCAACCCAATGGTTTACTTAGACACCATGCTCTTGATTGGCAGCGGAGCCATGCGCTATCAGGACAACCTACGCTTTTGCTTTACCATGGGGGCAATACTGTCTTCCTTGGTGTGGTTTTGGGGACTCAGTTATGGTTCGGCTTTGCTCGCCCCTTTAATTAAACAGCCACGGGTATTGCGTGCGCTCGATGGACTCAGCGGTGGTATCCTCTGGCTGATGGCGTTTCGGCTTCTGACCCATGCTGGATAGTTCAATCACCACACAAGCCAATTTGGGTGAACGTCTCGAGAATTGCTTACGGGCTGGGCGCTCGAGTACGCGGGTAAGGTCAGGCTTGGACGGGTGCTAGCGGGACGGCGACAGGTCACGAAGATTTAAAACTCGAGATGATGCACTGCACTGGGTGCGTCATCCACTGCAAATGCTTGTTTGCGGAGTTCCTCGAGTCGCATTGCCACCGCAATACTAAAAGTGCGGTGGGTTTTGCCGTACATGTCTACCCTGGTTTTGGCTGGGACGTTGTGAATATGAACGACTGCACCAGATTTATTGGTGTACGTGTAATCGATTCGTTTTTCATCAACAATGGTATTCAAAGACTATGCCACGCATCCAAGATTGCTTTAGGACTTCGCACTGCCACACGCAAGAGCATTTTTGCTGCCCCGCTTGGATTTCTGCGTCCTTGCTCCCAGCCTTCAACGGTACGCACCGAAACACCAAGAAGCCGTGCAAATTCGGCTCGAGGTAATTTGAGGTTTTGACGGACTTCTTGCACCGATTCGATTTCGCGTACCGAAACTCGAGCGGCTTTTGCGCGTCCGTGAGATACTTCTACCGCTTCGAGCAAAGCGCGTTTTAAGCCTTCAAATTCATCGTTTTTTTTCATTTTAACTCCTGTGCAATTTGTGCCAGAACGCGCCATTCTTGATCGGTCAAATCTGATTTTTCGGATTTTGCATATATCCAAAGCACAAACACAAACGGCGTTCTGAGCAAATAAACAATCCGAAAACCACCACTTTTGCCTTGTCCAGTTGGTGCGATTCGTACTTTACGCAAACCGCCTGAGTGTTTCACCACTGTTCCCGCATTTGGATTCTCGAGCAGAATGTTCTCGAAAGTGCGGTAATCGTGCTCTGACATGATTTTGCTGGCACGTTTTACAAAGTCTCCGAGGTACAAGAAAGTAAGGGTCACGATTCGGTCTTTAAGATACGTCAATGTCGTAATTCTGACAAGTCTTAAATTTCCATTCTCGAGTCTCGAGTTTTCCATTTTTTGGTGGTGTGCGGTAAAGCCGTATAATTGCAGCATGTACATTGACGAATTGCAGATCGAGAATTTCAGATGCTTTGCCAAGCAATCTGTGCAATTCATGCACCCAGATTCACCTCGAGCGGCAGGGGTGAGGTTTCCGAATGTCAATGTGGTGCTTGGTGCGAATGGGGTGGGGAAAACAACGTTGCTGAAAGCGGCAGCATTAGCAACTCTCAACCCAGTTTTAGGGCAAACTGGATTTCGTTCTTATGCTCTGGTAAGAAGAGTGGAAGACTCTCAATTAGTGAAGCCCTCACAGGCTTTCGTTTCTGGGATGCTTAAAATCCATGGAGAAGAATCCCCACTTTTTGCATCCGATCAAGAATACGTTACTTTTAGCATTGAGATACGAAGGCACGCAGAATCAGAACAATATGCGCTTGAGATTGATTCACTATATGAAAATCTCTATGAGGATAAATTTCCACTGCCCCCTGAAGACATCACTAAACTTTTTTCTGTGGCGTATGGTGCGATGCGTCGCGTAGAAAGACTGCCGAGTTATGATTTAGAAGCACAAAATAAGATATACTCGTATAATTATTCTAAATTAGCTAATTTATTTGATAGCACACTTGTACTTACACCACTAATTTCTTGGCTTTTACGACTTCCAAAGCGCGAAAAAAAGCAGATTCTCGAGTTGTTCGCTTCCCTTATGCCTGCAAAGCTCGAGTTTAGCGATTCGATTGATGGGCGTGAATTTAGTTTTTACCACAATAAAATTCTCGTGCCGTTCGACGCGCTTGCCGATGGACACCGCAGTTACATTGGTTGGGTCAGTGATTTGCTGTATCACTTGCACCGTGCGAACCCGAAAAACGTGCAAGATGTGCATGGCGTGGTTTTGGTGGACGAAGTGGATTTGCTGGCGCATCCAACTTGGCAACGAACCATCGTTCCAGATTTATCCAAAGCGTTCCCAAAATTGCAATTTATCTTGACCACGCACAGCCCGATTGTGGCTGCCAGTGTCGAGGCGGCAAACCTGTTGATTCTCGAGCCAGGACGCAACGGCACAGCCAGACTGACGCGCCCAGATTCTGAGGTGTACGGTTTGAACGCCCAGCAAGTGCTGCATGAAGTTTTTGGCATGGACAGCACTCGAGCACCAGATTTTGATAAGAAATTGAAGACACTCGCCAAGAAAAGCCGTGGCGGTGATCGTGCGGCGGCTCAGGCACTGATGCAAGGCTTGGCGTATGGGGCGGGCGAACCCGTGCAACTCGAGAATGATTCGGAACTTGCCAGCATTCAAAAGGCGGCGAAAGCGTTGTTGGAGTCGGATTCATGATCCGAATTGCATTGCCTTTAGGTCAGTCGCTCGAGAATCTGGTGGATGCTTTTGACCCGACTTGGCGCGGTAAGAATGCCGTTTGGGATGGAAAAAACAGCCCGTGGTCGGACATCAAAGAGGTTTTTGTGGGTTTGCAATTGGGCAAATGCGCGTACTGCGAACGCTTGGTGCAAGCTGACCGCCAAGAGAACAAAGTTGAAAGTGATGTTGAACATTACCGCCCGAAAAAGAAAACCACAGCTTGGGTTTCTGATACCAAAGTTAAAACTGGGCGGTCAGCGGGCTATGTTTGGTTGGCAGTCAATGTTGGAAATTACTTGCTGTCTTGTAAAACCTGTAACACGACGCATAAGAAAAACGGTTTTCCGATAGCTGGTTTGGTTGGTCAAAAACGCCAATCAATTGTAGCTTTGAACGCTCGAGAGAAACCGTTTTTGCTGTACCCAATTGGTGATTTCGATGATGACCCTGAAAATTTGATCGACTGGGAAGGTTTTGTTCCCATTCCCAAAATTGCCAAGTCTGATGATGCGTTTCGTTTTCACAGGGCGCAAGTCAACATCGAATTTTTTAAACTTGATGGGCGTCATGATGTGCGCCGAGGTTGTGCCGAACAAATTCGTTTGGTGTGGCGAACGTTTTTGCTACTCAAAATTCCTGAAGAAAAACCTCAAGCTCAAGCGTTTCTTGAAGCGTGTAAAACCGACTCGAGTTTGACCCATGCGGCTTGTGTTCGTGCTTTTTTGCGACTTGTTGCCAGTGATGTACAAAAAGCCAAGCAAGTGGTTTTGGCGGCGGAAAAATACTTGGCAGAAACGCCAGGACGGTTTCAAACGTAAAAATTCCCCTAAAGTCTCTCGAGCCGCTCAGGTGCAAGTCTCGAGGTTGACATGACTAACTTACCTAGCTAAACTTGATTCATGATCGTCAACATTCATGAAGCCAAAACCAATTTGTCTAAACTGATTAAAGCCGTCGAAAACGGCGAGGATGTCACCATTGCTCGGGATGGCAAACCCGTGGTCAAGCTTGTCCCCGCGTTGCAACCTCGAGTTCCAGGGGGAGCAGAAGGACGGGTCGTGATGATGCCAGATTTTTTTGAAATGTCCGATGATTTCATGGACTTTTTTGGTGGCAATAAGCGAGATGATGCGTGAAGGTACTGCTCGACACGCACGCGTTTTTGTGGTGGGTGACAAATGATTCTCGACTTTCAAAAAATGTCATTGAAGTGATTCAAAACCCCGAAGTTGAAGTGCTCTTAAGTGTTGTCACGCCTTGGGAAATGGTCATCAAAGTTGGTATTGGAAAACTGCAACTCTCAGACCCACCCGAGGTTTTGGTGCGTGAACAACGGGCGCGACATCATTTTCAAATCCTGCCAGTCAAACTCGAGCATGTTTTAAAGGTTGGAGCTTTGCCAGACCATCACAAAGACCCGTTTGATCGCCTTCTGATCGCGCAATCGCTCGAGGAAAACGCGCCACTTGTTACGGATGACCCGTTGATAAGGCTTTATCAAGTTAAAACCTTGTGGTGAATGGTAAATTCAACCTTAACGCCCGAAATACCTGTTGCTCGAGAAACCCTCCAATTAGTCCACTTATGCTAAACTTAGTCCATGTCCGAGTCTGTCAACATTCACGCTGCCAAAACCCAATTTTCCAAACTGATCGAACGCGCCCATAACGGCGAAGAAATCATTCTGGCAAAAAACGGTAAAGCGTATGCCCGACTTGTGCCGCTCGAGCATTCGACAACTTCACGTCAACTTGGTTTTCTGAACATCAAACTTTCTCCAGCCAGCACCAAAGCGCTTCTAGCACCACTTGAAGACTCTGAACTCGAGCTTTGGCAGTGAAGTATTTGCTGGACACGCACGCGTTCGTTTGGGCGGTC
>JANLWR010000613.1:0-1811 GCA_031364625.1 Deinococcales bacterium
CTTGCTTACCCCAGCACGGTGCGTGTGGCGGTGCGGTCGAACCATTATGTGGTCAAGGCTGGCGAGGAACTTGAAGTGGATGTTCGTACCCGTGATCTGGCAGGCAAAGAAGTTGATGCGCCTGTGGAATTAACCTTGGTACGACGCGACTATTGGTATTACTCTGAACGTTGGACACCGCGTGAGGAAAAGCTCGAGACGCGCACGGTCAATACCAAAAACGGCAATGTAACCGTGAAGTTTAAAGCACCAAAAGGCGGCGGCTATAGCGTCATGGCACGCGCCAAAGACCCGCAAAACCGAATTTCTTTGGGTGAAGCATTTGTCTGGGTGACCGAAGACAACCCAAGTTGGTACTGGTGGTACGACGATGGTGGAATGCAAATCAAACTCGATAAGCGTGAATACGCAGTGGGCGATACCGCCGTGGCATTTGTTTCGGGCATCAAAAATGGTGCGGATGTTTGGTTGACGCTCGAGGGCAAGGAAATTCAGGCGCAACGACTTAACCGTGCGGCAGGTGGCAACGCGCAATGGACTTTTAAAATCACCAAAGACATGCAGCCCAACACCGAATTGAAAGCCGTGTTCTTGCAAAATGGCTCGAGAAACGAGGCTGAGGCGACGTTGAGTGTGCCAAAAGTTGAGGATCGTTTGAGCATTGAGATTAAGCCTACCAAACAAAAATACGCGGCAGGAGAACAGGGGCAAATCAGCTTTAAAGTCCTGGGGGCAAACGGTAAACCCGTGCAAACCGAATTGGCTGTCAGCGTGGTCGATCAGGGCGTGTACCTACTGAAAGAAGACAGCACGCCAAATCCTTTCGACGTTCTTCACGGCTACCGCCAAAACCTGGTCGGTACAGTCTCGAGCGAGGATGAACCGCTTTATACCGATGCTCCGCAAGGCGTGGCTGACGGTCTGGCAAGTGGAGCACCTTTACCAGCACCAACCGTCGCTCGAGCCGAAAAAGCCGCAGACTCGAGCACACCCGCCGTGAAGGTTCGCAAAGATTTTCGTGACACCGCCGACTGGCGTGCCAGTCTTGTGACCGATGAAAACGGCGAAGCCACAATCACCGTGCCATTCCCAGAAAATTTAACGACTTGGCGCATTACCGCACGGGGACAAACTTTTGAAGCCAAAGCGGGTGAAGCTCGAGCCAAAGTGATGGTCACACAAGATATTATTACGCGCCTTTCGCAACCCGCGTTTTTGGTGCGCGGTGACAGTTTTCAAATGCGCGGCATCGTCAACAACAACCGCACGACAGCCACCACCGGTTTGTTCACGTTTGGTTTGAACGGTTTGAATGCACTTTCCCCGCTCGAGACCAACCTGACCGTGCAACCAGGACAACGCGGATTTTTTGATACCACCGTGACCGCCAATACGTTCGGCAATGCCAAAATCACCGCCAGTTTTGTCGGAAAAGACGGTGGCGACGCGCTCGAGTTGCCGCTTGAAATCAAACCTCGAGGTTTCAAAGATGGACTTGGTTGGGCGGCGGATGCCAAACGCGGCGCGAAAAAATTTAGTGTGGCGGTTGATGCCAACCTCGAGAGTGCCAGACTCAAAATCGCCCTGACCCCGAGCTTACTGAGTGCCGTCCGACCCGCGCTCGAGCAACTGATCGGTTACCCTTATGGCTGCACCGAACAAACCCTCTCGAGGTTTGTACCCACGCTCTTGGCGCAACAAGCCTTCCCGCGTGACGACCTGCCCGAAATCCTCGATGCCGGTATTGCCAGACTCGAGACGCTGCGCCACGACGACGGCGGGTGGGGCTTCTGGAGCGAAGCTAACAGTAC
>JANLWR010000733.1:0-1696 GCA_031364625.1 Deinococcales bacterium
CCGTTATTGCGCCCGATTTAACCCGTGAATTAAACCTTTCACCTGGCGATCTGGGCTTGATGACGAGTTTGTTTTATCTTGCATTTGCCGCTGGACAAATCCCGATTGGGCTGGCATTGTCATTTTCCAAAGCCGATCCGATTGCGCCAGGGATTCAACTGTTTGAAAAATCCCTCGAATTACTTGACACCAACTATTACGGTTACTCGAGTTTTGACCCTAAAAATTTGCGCGACCAATTTCAACCCCAGCTTGACAAGGCTTGCAAAAACCTCAGTCCATGCCCGTTCAGTGCCGCCGATGACGTGGTGACGGACATGATCTCGAGTTTGAACGACCCTCACACCTACCGTTTGGACGTGGAGCAAACCAAAGCCAGAGACCGCGAATTTGCGGGTCAAAGTTTACTGAGCACCAGCATCGGCGTGCGCCTGACCAGTCTGCCAGACGCAGATGTACTGCTTGTTAGCAGGGTTTTGCAGGGCAGTCCCGCCGAAAAAGCAGGTTTAAAACGGGGCGACAGGATTTACAAATTTGGAGATTTCAAAACCAGTCAATTTCAAACTGAAACCCAAGCCCTGAATGCCTTCAAGGCGCTCGAGAGCGAGGGCAAAACCTTTAAAATCCGTGTCGCCAGCCCAGACGCCGCAACCCACACGCTCGAGGTGACACCAACCAACCCGCCCCCCTGGAATCCTCAACTCGAGTGGCGCGGAAACATTGCGATCATCACGATTTTTCAATTTAAAGCCGGTGGGCAGGTCGCCAGTAAAATTCATGCGCTGGTGCGTCAAGCCCAAAAGAATCAAGCTCGAGCCATTGTTCTTGACGTGCGTGACAGCGCCGGCGGTTTGGTCACAGAAATGCTCGCCAGCGTTGGCGCGTTCCTCGAGCACCCAGTTTTACTGGACGAATTTCGTTGGGGGAAACTAAAATTTGAATTTTTGAACGGTAAATTTATGCAAACCGAAAACGACAACAGCGTGACCACCGTGCCGTTGGTCGCTCAACCCACACTCTGGACGGGCAAACTTGCCGTGCTGACCAACAACATTGCCAAAAGTGCGCCCGAATACCTGGCGTACCTGCTGCAAAAAAATTCCCGCGCCAAAGTCTACGGCACACCGACCCTGGGTGCGCTCGACACCAGCAACAGCTTTTTCAACCTGCCCGACGGCTCGAGCGTGGCAATCAGTTTGGGACGCGCTCAAAATGCCGACGGCACAAAATTTCCGATCAGGGTCACACCAGATCAAATTCTTCCAGATGACATGTTGGCGCTCAGTTTGGGGCGTGATGTGATCCTCGAGACGGCACTGCGGTCACTCGAGGATGTCGGGAATTAAGGCGTCAAATTGCGTTGCGAAAGCTTTTCTTGTGCTGTTTCGACAACTCGTTCCCAAGGATCATCAAGCAATGAAACAAGAATTTCGTTGGGTACTTTCGCATTGCAAGCAACCCTTAAACGCACACCTTCATCGGTATCTCGAGAAAGTTTTTCAAGGATATCCGCTGGCGTTTTTCTTTTATCAGCAATGATAGATCGTACTCGAGGATCGGTTGATTCTGAAAGCAACTCGATGATTTCGTTCGGGATGGATTTATTGTGCGCCACCCATTCTTGAAATTCAGGATGTTTTTTGATCACCTCGAGCCAGACTTGAATATCGGCGGCTTCATGGGCGGCTCGCAGATA
>JANLWR010000165.1:0-6935 GCA_031364625.1 Deinococcales bacterium
AGACTGCTCAATCTTAATGAATATCCCAGGAAAACCCGTTGCCGCTAAAGATGGATGGTTGGCTTGGGAGTGACCATGAGCGCAATTCAAAAGTTGATGACCTTTCTTCTACCCAAACGTTTGGCAGACGATATGCGAACACAGTCGCAGGCGTGGCAGATTTGCTGTTTGACGTGCAATACAAGTCGTTCAATTTGGGATTCTGGTGGTGTTCGTGCTGGAACACGAGCAGGAAAAACCTGGACACTCATGCGTTGCTCCAATTGCAAGGCATTGCGCATCGCCACGGTCAAACGAAACACTAAGCCAAGATAATGCACAACTTTCAAAGCTCGAGAAAACATTTAAAGGTCACAAGGTTGAACAGACATGGCTCACGGTGAAGTCAGTGCAATCATTCCAGCGCCGAGTCAAAAAGTTTTTGATTTGCTACACGATTACAGTCGGCGCTTAGAATGGGATACGTTGTTGCAAGCCGCCTATTTGGAAGATGGTCATGTGCTGGCTGGCAAAGGGGTGACAGCCGTTTGTGTGGGTCGTGCGTCATTGGGTGGACTGGTTCTTAAAACCATTTATGTCACCTTTGAGCGCCCCACGTTGGCGGCGGTTAAAATGGTCAACAAGCCGCCGTTTTTTCAATCTTGGGCAGCTTCTATTCAGCATCAGGAAGTTTCAGACAACGAATCACGAATCACGTACAAGTTTCACTTCAGAACCCGTCCCCGATTCTTAGGATTTGTTTTGGATCCCTTGATCAAAAAAATATTTGTCTGGGAAACCAAAAAACGATTGCAAGCGCTCGCCAATTTTTTCCAACACAGTCATCAGAAAAGTAATTGATTTCTGCCGTCACTCGAGCCACCATCAATTAGACCCGACATACATAAACAGACGCAGTGCGTGTGTACTTCCTGTCAAGGCTTATCCGACAAAGACCAAGCAGGAAAACTGTCCCACAAAACGAACCAATAGCGCTCGAGGGATTGTTGAATCTTTGGAAAACCTGTCAAAAACGGTAAAAAATATTTTTATGGCAACAAGTATTCTTGACCTTCATAGATTATTTTCAGGGAATTAGCTTTGACCTTTAGGTCTTTAAGTAACACCTGCAAGTATGATCTTATGCCATCTGCCGAAAGATTCATAAACAAATAGAGACCATTGCTTAACAGTATATAACGTAGCATTTTTCCGTTCTCGCCTATTCTTCGCTCATCTTCATGTACTAGCTTGAGTTGAATATTATGTTCGAGGGCTACCTCTGCAAGGCAACTGTATATATTGGCTGAACTCGAGGAACTTAGCTTTTGACCTAACCAAAAAAATTCAGCTTTACTTGATCGGTTGGCGAACTTTGAAACGTATTTTTCGATCTCGTCAAAGCCTATTTCTTGGTTTTGCGTACTTGGTTTTACTTTTTCAGTTGATGTTTCAATCAATTTTGGTTGAACAATTTCTTGTTTTAGATTCAATTCTCTTGTTAGCGGAGCATTGAGATTGCCGAGATTACCGAGTAACACTTCAGATTCTTCTTCGCTTAATTCGCCATATTTTGCCATCAGTTTTAACGCTTTGGTGCGATCTGTAATTGTATGTTCTTCCATAAAAGACTCGAGCAAAGGTGATTTTTCTCGAATAATTTCTTCATATTTTTTGCGTTTTTCGAGTTCTGATTCAACTTTTTTGATTGAACTCTCAAATTGTTGATCTGCCCAGGTTTGGTGCATAAGTAACTGATACAAGTCAGAGGCAAACGTTTCAATGTTGTTCTTAAGCAATTCTATTTCAAGTACACAACGCTCGTTGGGAATTTTTTTCTTCAGATCATTGTCATAAAACCTCCACGTATGACCATTTGTGGCAATCGCCCAACGAATGGCTTTTTCATTAGCGTAATTGATGGATTGTACAGTGCTCTTACCTCCAAGTGGAGCATGAAGCTTTTTAAGTTCAATAACAAACTGCGCTTCGTCAGCTATTCTTATCACGATGTCAACGCGTCCCCCGCCAGAACTGGATTCTTCAGGGACAACTTCAAGTGGATTCCAAATATCGAACCCTGCCGCTTGCAAAATCCGAAGTACAATCACTTGACGTACAGCAGCTTCATTCAAATTCGGCAAATTCCAAATATCATAGATGCCGCTTGCAATGGCTCTGACGGTTTCACGAAAGCTCTCGAGTGATGATTTTTGCGATGACATTAGACGAATCTTACCGCAAGTTCGTCGCTTGATTCGAGTTTATCTGTATTTTTGTTGTGAAAAGTCTGTTTGACCTGAGCGTGTTTAAACTGTCGTCAATTTCTCGCTGACATCCCACAACCTTTTGGCAATGCTCGAGTCGAGCGCAATTGGGTTAACTTTGGCAATTTTTTTCTTCTCAAAATACTCGCCCGTGACGCCCACAACATCCTGGCTCGAGGACAGGTAAATCATGGTTTGAGCGCCTTTTTCTGGGGTGATGGCGGCAAAATTCTTGACGAAATTCAAAACCCGTCCAAAAAAATCGCTCGAGTCTCCTGCAAAACCAGTATTCACGAACCCAGGATGCAGGCAGTTCGCGGTGACATTCGTTCCCGCCAGCCTGCGAGTCAGTTCTTTGGTGAACAAGACATTCATCAGTTTGCTGGTGCAGTACGCCGCCCAACCGTTAAATTTCTGCTCGAGTTGCAAATCATCGAAATTGATTTTTGCCGCCAAATGCGCCCCGCTCGAGACGCTGACGATTCTGGCGTTTTTGCCGCGTTTCAGGGTTGGTAGCAGCAAATTCGTCAGCAAGAAATACCCGATGTGATTGAGCGCAAAGGTCATTTCAAACCCGTCCTTGCTGACCCTGCGATCACTGTAAAACGCGCCCGCGTTGTTGACCAGTACGTCCAGGCTCGAGTATTTGGCGGTGATGTTGGTCGCAAGTTGGCGAATGCTTGCCATGCTCGAAAGGTCTGCCAGTAGCAACTCGAGTTTGGCATGAGGCACAACTTTTCGGATTTCCTCGAGTTTGGCGCGTCCCTTTTTTTCGTCTCGAGCGACCATCAAGACCACGGCGTCCATTTTTGCCAGTTCCAGCGCGGTGATAAAGCCTATGCCGTTGGTTGCGCCCGTCACGAGCACGGTTTTTCCAGTCATCAAATCCATGTTTTCATTCTGACTTGTTTGACCATGTGTGATACATCTTCAAAGCACCATTCAAAAAATCCCGCCTTCAATCTTGAAGGCGGGACGGTCCTCGAGAAATTTTATTTTACGGTGAGACGTTGACGTAAGTCTCGGCGAAATCACGATCGCCAATATCAAAAGGATTCAGCAATTGTGCGGTCAGGTTGTTCAAGCTTTGGGCGCTGACCCAACGGTACGAACCTTGAGGAATTGGACGCGGGGTGAAAATCGCACGAATGCGACTTACGCCAAATGGAGGTGAAACGATCAATTCGCCACCTGGAATTTGTGAAATCAAATTTAGACCAGCTTGTACTGGAATATTCGTCAATATGGAATTGTCGAACTGTTGCGGGTTGTAAATCAGCAAGGTCATGTAACCGGGGTAAGCAACATCGGCACGCAAAACCAAACGCTCGCCGTTAATGTAGGTTGCACCTGTGCCTTTGGTCGGTTGGAAATCACCGATGATTCTCGAGACTTGAATACCAGCCGAAATGTAAATCACAATACCGTTTGACACCACTGGAGCTGGTTGCACTGGTTGCGGGGCAGGGGAAACTGGTGTAAAACCGCCATTGTTCACCGGTTCGGGACGCGTCGTGCGGTAAACAGGAAAGCAGGACGAGAACGCGAGTGCCAGACCAGCCAGTAGCAATATTCTTTTCATGCTCGTAGCCTAGCGCAAAATTCATGAGTGTTGTTCTCGAGTTAAGAAAAGTTCAAGTTTCGATGAGCGAAAGCTCAAGGCGTTCCTCAAGATAAACCCAGCTTGTCGTTGTAAAGAAATGATGACTCGAGACTTGATGCCTCGAGTCACAAAATTGCGTGTGGTACAGATTTAGCTCCAACTGACCTGCCCAAAGGTTTCGGCTCGAGCTTGACCCGTGCCAAAAATGGCGACTGGGCAGTTCACCAGTTCCTCAATTCGTGCGATGTAATGCAGCACCGCTTTTGGCAGGTTCTCGCGCTTATCAATACCAGTCAGATCGCCCCAACCTGGCATTTCCTCGAGAATCGCCATGCCGTGCTCGTCGTGGTCAATCGCAATTTTAACGGTTTCAAAACCAGCCAAAAAATCGAGTTTGGTCAGTGCCAAACCATCAAAACCGTTGACCTCGGCGGCGTAACGCACCAGTTTGGTGTCAAACCAACCCATACGACGCGGGCGACCTGTGGTTGTGCCGTACTCCGCGCCTGGGGCATCGCGTTCGCCGCGCAAACGATCCTCGAGATCACCAAAAACCTCGGTGGGGAACGGTCCATGTCCGACGCGGCTGGTGAAGGCTTTCGCCACGCCGTAAACCTTGTTGATGTGCTTGTGGTTGACGCCCGCACCAACGATCACACCGCCTACCGTCGGGTGGCTCGAGGTGACGTAAGGGTACGTGCCGTAATTCAGGTCTAACAGCGTGGCTTGAGCGCCCTCAAACAAAACGTTTTGGTTTTGCGCCAGCGCCTCGCGCAGCATTGTGCCCGTATCACGCACGTAAGGTGAAATAATGTCACGGACTTCTGCCATGTCTACGTAAGCTTTATCGACGCTCGTCCAATTCACGCCTGCCGTGCTGTTCGGTTTGGCTTCAATCAATCGCTCGAGCCTTTCGCGCAGGGTGTTGGCGTCGCTTAAATCGCCAGCCCGAACGCCGATTCGCCTTGCGCGGTCTGCGTAGGCGGGTCCAATGCCGCGCCCTGTCGTGCCAACAAAATCATTTTTGCCGTCCACAAACTTGTGGTGCGGCAAAACCAAATGCGCACGGTCCGAAACGTAAACCTCGGGGTTTAAACCGTGGTCTTTAAGGTATTTCAGTTCGTCTTTAAACTTCCAAGGGTCAATCACCATGCCGTCACCGAGCACGATTTTGACACCAGGACGCACCGCGCCCGAAGGAAAAAGATTCAGTTTAAACGTCACATCGGGCAGCACAATCGTATGCCCAGCGTTCGCGCCGCCCTGATAGCGCACGACCCAATGCGCGTCTGGTGCGAGAAAATCCGTGACTTTGCCTTTGCCTTCATCGCCCCATTGAGCGCCAATAATAGCAATTCCTGGCATTTCTGACTCCAAGCTGTTCACCCTGGGGCAAACGGTTCTAAAATAGAGGCTCGAGCCGCGAAAATAAAATCACGGCGCCTAAGCACCGTAATGAAGCTTAACACGTCAACGTTTGAAAGTCAGGTTTGAACTCGGTTGCTTGAACCCAGTTCAGCTTGCTCGAGGTGTGAATATTGGAAGACTCGAGTGCAGAGGATAATGAGTAGGGTGCGCCACGCGCACCGTCTTTCACGTGTCATTGGTGCGCAAGGCGACCATGCCCGTCAGGTGCATTTTATGGTCAAGAAGCGACCATGCCCGTTAGCGATCCCGCCCGTCAGGTGCGTCTTGGGATCAAGAAGGTGCATTTTATGGTCAAGCGGTCTCGCCCGTTAGGTGCGTCTTGAGACCAAGAAGAAGCGACCATGCCCGTTAGCGATCCCGCCCGTGAGCGCCCCAAGCCCATAAGGTGCTGCTTTAAGGGGCAAGAAGGTGCGTCTTGAGACCAAGAAGACGCGCACCCTACAAAACTCGAGATACAAAAAAACCTCCTGTTATCAAGGAGGTTTTCTGAGTGCTTAAAGTTTAAACGCTGGCGGCAACGCTGGTTGCGGGTGCGGTGCTGGCTGGAACGGCTTTGTTGAGCATGTTGCGGTACTTGTCGCCGCGCATGTCAGCGCCGACCATGACTTCAGAAACTTCGCCGTCTTTGAAGACAATCACGGTTGGGATGCTCATGACGCGGAATTTCATGGCGGTTTGTTGGTTTTCGTCAACGTTGATCTTGGCGATTTTGGCTTTGCCGGCGTACTCGTCTGCCAGACCTTCGATCACTGGCGCGACCATGCGGCACGGTCCGCACCAGGGCGCCCAGAAATCCACCAAAGTTACGCCCTCGCTGATTGATTCGTTAAAGTTTGCATCGGTTAATTCAATATATTGACCCATAACAGTTTTCCTCCTGCGCGTCGATTCTCGAGCGCGAACTTTTGATATAGTACACCCATGCCCTGCCTTAAGTGCGTACTGAAAATGACATTGGTGAAAATTTCTGTGCCTGAGCATTGTCACAGCTTTGGCATTGAGTGAAATTGCCAAATACGCTAGACTAAACGTCTCGAGGTGAAGTGAATGGTTATTTTTAGAATTGTGGTTTTTGTGATTGCTTCTATCATCGCTTGCGTAATGCTGCCACTCTTGGCGGTGCAATACCCGATTGTGTTCCTGATCGTGATTGCGATTGGCGTTTTCTTGTTTTCACGGTCATTCTCGAGCCGTAAACAACACCAATGAGCGCCACCTCAATCTGGACGCCTGGGAGTGGTGAGGTGCAAATCAGCGCCGCGCAAATCCAAACGAGGATTCTCGAGTTGGGTGCGCAGATCACCAAAGATTACACGGGTAAAAAACCGCATTTAATCTGCGTTTTAAATGGTGCGTATCACTTTATGTCTGATCTGACCCGAGCCATCGAATTGCCTTTAACCATCGACTTTCTGGCGGTCTCGAGTTACGGCACACAAACCAAAACTTCGGGCGAAGTGAAACTCATTAAGGATTTAAGCCTGCCACTTCACGACATGGACGTGATTCTGGTCGAGGACATTGTGGACACGGGCTTGACCATGAATTATTTGCTCGGTTATTTGGGCGGGCGTGGTCCTGCCAGCTTAAAAGTTGCGGCGTTACTGTCCAAACCCGCCAGACGCAAAGTCGAAGTGCCAGTCGATTACCTGGGCTTC
>JANLWR010000757.1:0-4815 GCA_031364625.1 Deinococcales bacterium
CGACACCCAGGGCACGTCGCGGAAGCCTCTGTAACGGTCGGTGAAGTAATTGCGAAGCATGTGCAAAATTGCCAGCAAAATCATGCCGTCACCAGAGTAACGGTGTATGGCACGAATCACACCGCCAAACGGCACAACCGCCGTTAGGTAATTGACGCTCGAGAAGGCATCGGCGGTGGTGGGTTTGTAATAAAACCACAAGAAAATACCGGTTGGCACAAGCAAAATCCATAGAACGTTGGTCATGCCACCCAGGTAATAAAAGGGGTTGAACTCTTCTGGAATCACACGGTTGATGCCGCGATCAATCGCCACAACGCCACGGTGAATGCCGTCAAGAACCTTGTCGAAACCCTTATCCCTCGAGGTGGGCGCTTGATCTGCGCCGTACTTTTCGATACTCGGAGAAGCCATTTACGCCCCCTTTCTTCTGCCCGGACGGGCAATCGTGCTGGCTCTGGTATCGGACACCAACGCGGCAGCCACAGCGGTCAACAGCACGGTAATGCCCATGTAGGCAAAGCCACGGTTCATTGGCATGGTTGGGTCGCTCGAGCGCAGGGCGGCGGGCAAGAAGTTGGCGGCGATGTCCTCAATGCTGCGCAACAAGGACACCCCTGGGATGGGCGCGTCGGGGTTGGCATGGGCGAATGCGCCCAAGGTCAGAACGATGAACACCATCCCGAGTCCTACCAAGGCGAGTGCGATGAATCCTTTGATGGTTTGGTTCACTTGCTTGTCTCCTTCTGCGTTTCTGCTTTTGGTGTCGGTAAAACCGCATCTTTGTCATAACCAAGCAAGCGTTCAAACAAATGGTTCTTGACTTTTACATTGCCATTTTTGCGTTCTGTGCCGTACATGATAAAGCCCATTACGGAAAGCAGAAACAGCAAAATAATCAGGTAAAACATGACCGAAAATAAACCTGCACCAGTTGGTAATTTAAAGAATGCCATCAGTGCCGCGTACCCTCTCGAGAACACCGAGATCGCCGCGAAAAACGTGATACCCGTGAACAACCACATGCTGCCTTTCATTGCGCTCTCCTTTCACCCTCGAGATTGATTTTAGGCTTTGTCGGCGGCGATGACTGCGGTTTGGGCTTTGGCAGCCTCGAGCGCTTTTTGTTCACGACGATTCCTGGCGCGTTGCACCAAATGCCAGATTGCGCCGCCGCCGAGCATGATCATGCTGACCAGATAGACATACGGTGGGTCGCGGTGAATGTCGGCGATGGAGAGGATAATCAAGATGCTGAACGCCAACCAACTGACCAAGCCGTAAATACCGACCATTGTCCAGAATGGGCGCTTCCAGGGGTTACGCTCGGGGCTGTAATCCAGGAATACGACCAGGAATGCCACCAGTGGTATCAGCAGGGTTTGGAGCGTTGCGCTGGCGGGCTTCCAGAGTTTCATCATTTGGTACAAGCCCAAGAAGTACCAGTCAGAAAGAATTGGGTTTGGTGTGACGCTGTAATTGGCTGGCGAACCCGTTTCGACGGGCACAAAAATCGAAATGGCAACCAGAATAATCAAGAATGCGACCACCGAATACCAAGGCAAGTTGATGCGTGGCACACGACCCGCGCCGCCAGCACCCTTGTCGCCCTTGCCTTTACGCGCAAAGTAAGCCTCGACCAGAATGATCGCTAAAATACTGAGCATGAAGTGGGCGCTGTAAAAACGGGTCAGCGTGGCAGGACCTATCGAAAGTCCTGAAAGCATGTAATTTGCCGAGATATGCCCAATTTGGGCGACGCCCAGCGTGGCTTTCAGAATTTCGGGCACGAGAGGCAACGCCGCAATGGTTGGAATTTCATGGAAGTTATCGACAAAGGTGGGGAAGGTTGCAAAGACCTTGGTCGCCCACAGTGCGCGTTGATTCCAGATCAGCAAATACCCTGTCAAGCCCGAGAACATCGAAAGAATCAAACCAACGACGGTCACAATATAGGAAAGTTGATTGTAAGACTTGAATTCACCGCGAAAATACATGCGGTACACCCGCATGGTTAACGCCACGATCAGGGCATCGGCGCCGTACTTGTGCAATTGGCGCGTCAGGTAAATAACCCAACCCGATTCGCCCTCGAGAATATTTTTGACCGAAAGCCACGACTGATAAATTGGTCCAGTCGCGTCGGGAACGTAATAGAACATTAAAATAGTGCCAGTGCCAATCGTGATGTACCAAAACATCAATGCCATACCGCCGAGCATGAACCACGGGTCGGTTTTGACTTTTTCCCTCGAGTTCTCGTCGAACAAATCTAGGTTTTTGGCGCTTTTGGTCCACCAGACCGCAATTTTTTGTCCGATGCTCGGACCGGCTTTTTTGGTTGCTGCTGCGCTTGGAATGGTCGGTGCTGCCATTGGTGCTCCCCCTTAAAATATGAGTGTCTTAAATTTATCAATCCCTAAGTTTAACCGTAACCTTTAATCACCACATTGCCACTGTCGAGCACAAACCGAAATGGGAACGGCGTGCGCGGTGCTGGACCAGAAACGACTTTACCGACGCGTTGTACACCAGACACATCTTGTGATTCAACAGGATTATAGACGCTAAGGTGGCAAGGGCAACTGAACAATGGGTGTCCTTTTGCGCCAGTTTCACCGCAGTAATTAAAGCCTGAGCAAACCTCGTCGCCTGTGTGGTATTCAAAAATACAACCCAAGTGGGCACAGATTCTCGAGATGACCACCATCGAGTATTTTTCGCCTTTGTGGTCTGCCTCGCCGTAGCCTTCGCGCAACGCGCCCAGGTCACCGATTTTTGCGGGATCAAGAACGTTGGGAATGCGTAAAATATAACCTGGAATATCGGTTTGTTGCGTACCTTTGCTCGAGTATTCGGGGGTGATTTGGGTGAAGACAAATGGTTTAACGTCCCATTCTTTGGGAAACTCGTCGAGCGAGGCGGCGGTTAAGTCTTTATTTTGTGGGATTTCGGCGGTCGGAATTGAGAGTGGTTTAAGGTTCGGTTTGAGGAAGCTTAAAAGTGCCGAACCGACACCTCCCAAGACCGCCAAAATTGGAATGGCAGTGATGCCTTTGAGAATCGTGCGACGGTCAATCATGGCTTAACTCCTTCTGGTGGTTTGACGCTGGCAATCGGTGGATCAACGCTGTATGTGTACGAGCGAAGATACGCCACCACATGGTTAATCTCGGCATCGCTGAGCCTGTCCACCCATTGTGGCATTGCCGAACCGTAAATACCATTCTTTAAAGCGCTGCGCAGTTTGGTCTCCGAACGGTTGAACAAACGACGGGGTTCATGGAAATTGGCGACGGGTGGTTGCAACATCAAACCAGAGTGACCTTTGCCCCAACCATCTGCGCCGTGGCACATGTTGCAATTACCAAAAATACCTTGACCATTTTTTTGTTTGGATTTGTCCGCAATGCTGGTCGGGTCAAGTTTGACCGGCACGGTCTCTCTCCAGTTTGGCTCGAGCTTGACGTACAGCGCCAGCGCCAAACTCCACAGGGCTTCTTTATCCAGGGTAATGGGTTCTTGCACAGGAACAGGTACATTTTCAGTTTTGCCATCCGCACCTTTTTGCTCAACAAAAGCATTCATGGTGACATTTACAGGGCTTGGTACATCCTTTAAACCATTTTGAAGCTTTAAAAATGCTTGAAATGGACTTTCGTCCAAAGTCGGCAGCATTTCGGGGGTAATTTTATTTTTTAAAACATCGAACAACAAATTTCCCAAAACAAGATTTGGGTTGCCCACGGGCAGAAGTTTGACATCTTCGCCCTCGATCCATTTGCCGGCGTAAGAACCGTTCTCGCCAAGTTCGCGCCCGTTCAGGTAATCGGTTTTTTTGCCGTCCTCATCGGTACGCTCGAGCGGACTGACCGTGTACTGTTCAGGGTATTTGGGGTAATTCCATTTGTAAGCCACCTCTTCGGCGGTGACATTTGCCGCACCGGGCAGTTTGATGTCGCCCTTTAACGAGACATCGCCACCAATTTTGCTCGAGTCGGCTTTGATGCTGCACGCACCCAAAAACAGTGCCAGCGTGATTGAAGTGCTGATTGCAAAAAACGGTTTCATCAAAACCCCTGCGCCGGAATCCAAGCGATGCCGAGGGCGATAAAGATAATAAACAAAAACACCGCAATCGCCGAGGCTGGAACGTTGCGTTCGCCAACCCGAATCCCAGCGATTTCGTGGGTGTGGTCGCCGTGAATGTCCTGGAAATTGCTGGCGACTTCAGTTTCTGTGCTAGGAGATTCGAGACTCAATTTGATTCCTCCGATGTGAGCAGATGCTCAGGGATTTACTTGGCTTGCGGTTCGGGACGTTCGGTACTTGGAGCGCGACCGAACAGAAAATCGTTGTCAGGCTCGAGCAGGTTAAATTTGACGCGCTCGGCGTTGTTGAATTGACCATCCAAATACGCCCACAGCGCCGATAAAATGAGCAGTGAAAAAATCACGCCGACCGCAATCAAAACCACCCAAGTGCCTTTGTAATCCAAACCGACCGCCGGCACATGATCCGCCAGGGCGCTCGAGCTTAAAAAGAACGCCAGCAGGATAATTGATTTTTGAAAACTCGAGCGGCTGATCATGTTCAGTGTCCCTTCGCGGCTTTGGGTGCGCCTGGGTAATCGCGTTCCACATTGCCTGGTTGCAAGACTTTGGCATCGTAATACTTTTCGCGTCCGGGCTTGGCGGTCAAATCTTGATCTTTCGCCAGTGATTTGAGGTATTCGACCACGTACCAGATTTGCTCTTCGTTTAAAGTTTGATCCCAGCGTGGCATACGCGTACCTGGAACGCCCCGACCAACTTT
>JANLWR010000784.1:0-3033 GCA_031364625.1 Deinococcales bacterium
ATTGTTTGCCGACAAAATCACAATCCAAATCGTGGCGCTGGGCAATCCAGAACTCGAGGTTGAAACCATGCGTGAAGCCATGAGAATCGGCGCCGACGTGGTGGGTGGTTGCCCAGCGATTCGAGAAAACCCAAAACTCGAGGTTGAAAACGCGCTGAAAATCGCGGCAGAATTTGGCAAGCCGCTCGATTTGCACATTGACGAAAATGATTTCAGCAACTCGCTCGGGTTTCTGGCGGATGAGGTTCTCAGGCTCGAGTTTGATTTGCCAGTGATGGCTGGACATTGTTGCAGTCTGGATTTTATGACTGAAATTGATGCGGCTCGAGTGATTGAAAAAGTAGGGAGGGCAGGAATCAGCATTGTGACTTTGCCCGCTTGCAACCTCAATCTTCAGGGTCGCGGCGTGCATCCTGTGCCACGCGGGGTGACTCGAGTTTCAGATTTGTTAAATGCTGGCGTGAATGTCTGCGTGGGGTCGGACAACGTGCAAGACCCGTTTCATCCGATTGGAAATTACAGTTTACTGAACGCCGCAAACTTGACAACGATGGCGTGTCACATGACGCATGACTCAGGAATTTGGCAAGCTTTTGAGATGATCTCGAGCAATGCCGCACGGGCGTTGAGTCTGTCCAAACCTGAAATTAAAGTCGGTGCAATTGCCGATTTAATTGTGCTCGAGGTGGAGTCGGCAAAACAAGCGGTGGTTGAAATCGCACCGTGTTTGATGACCTTAAAAGCTGGAAACCTGCTACGGAAGCATTCATGGACATCGTAATTCGTGGTGCAATTTTGCAAGATGGTACGGTGACAGACATTGGGATTGAGGACGGTTTTATAGCCGATATTCAACCTGAGATTCTAAAACCCGCGAAACTCGAGCTTGATGCAACAAGTCAACTGGCAATTCCGGCGTTTGTGAATGGGCATCTTCACGCCTGCAAAAGCTTTTGGCGCGAACCACTGGCGCAACTCGAGCTTGGACAGAACTTTGATTTTACCAATATGGCTGCGAGATTTGGGGCAATCGCCGAGGTCAAACGCCATTACACGGTTCAGGAGGTCGCGGCTCGAGCCGAAAAAAGCATTCTTCTGGCATTGCGGCACGGCACTTGCGCGATTCGCTTGTTTAGCGACGTGGACAGCGACGCTGGGTTGCGGGCGCTCGAGGGGTTGTTAAAAGTTCGAGAAAAATACCGTGAAGTGCTGACGGTTCAAGTTGTGGCGTTTCCTCAAAATGGGGTGTTTCGTAACCGTGCCAGCACCGAAAAATTACTCAATCAGGCGCTCGAGATGGAGATTGACGCACTTGGCGGAATTCCTTGGCTCGAGCCGAGTGAGGAGTCGCAAAAGGCACATGTCGATTTGATGCTCGAGTTGGCAAAAAAGCATGATTTGGACGCTCATTTTGTGCTCGATGACACCGAAGACCCGACCTCGAGGAGCAGCGAGTACGTGGCGGCGAAAACCATTGAATTGGGCTTACAAACTCGAGTTCATGGGACGCAAGCCAATGCGCTTGCCTATTACGACGACGCCCACGCGGCTCGGGTGATTCGATTGTTAAAAGAATCTGGCATGACGATTTTCTCGAACGCGCACGTGGCGTTGGTGACGACCAATGTGCGACATCAACCCGCGCCCAGGGGAATGACCCGAGTTCGAGAATTGCTGGCGGCTGGCGTACCCGTCGCCACGGCGCAGGACGACATTGACAACCCGTATTATCCGTTCGGGCGCAACGATTTGCTCGAGGTGGCGCAGTACATGGCGCATTTGGGACAGTTCGCTTGGGGAAATGAGATCGATACCGTGCTCGAGATGGTCACAAATGTCCCCGCAAAAGTCATGAAGCTCGAGCGGTACGGCTTGGCTGTTGGATGCAAAGCCAATATTTTGGTTGTGAACGCCCAAAATTGGCGCGACGCAATTCAATTTCAACCTGAGAAATCATTCGTGATCGTCAAGGGCAAACTCGTGTCTCGAGCGACTGTGCAGCAAGAATTTTTCGGACTGGGGAGTGTATGAATCAAGGCATTCTAGAGAAACTCGAGGGTATTGTTGGCGCGAATCAAACCTTTACCGACGCTAGAGTGCTTGAGACGTTTTCCAAAGACCAGTACGCATTCTCGCCCGTGCTGCTCGAGTTGTTGCGCGAAAAACGCGCCGATGTGATGGTTGCGCCAGACTCGAGCGATCAACTTCAAAAAATCGTTTCTTTGGCGGCGCTCGAGAATATTCCCCTCACCGTTCGCGGCGCGGGAAGCGGCAATTATGGGCAAGCCGTGCCGCTTCAGGGCGGCATTCTGGTTAGTCTGCACCGTTTCAATCAAATCCTCGAAATTGACCCAACAGCTCAAACCGCCCGGGTTCAATCTGGGGCACGGCTCGGCAACCTCGAGCGTGAAGCCAGAAAACACGGACTCGAGTTAAGGTTTTACCCGAGCACCTGGGCGACCGCCACGGTGGGTGGTTTTGTTGGCGGCGGCTTTGGCGGCGTGGGTTCGATTCAGTACGGCACGCTCTGGGATGATTTGATTCTCGAAACTCAGGTTTTATCCGTGACCGAGAACCCGAAGCTCGAGCTGTTGACAGGCAGTGATATTTTTGCGGTGATCCATGCTTACGGCACGACCGCGATCATGACCGAATTGACCATTCGGCTTGCGCCCGCCACCAACTGGGAGGAAAGCGTTTTCTCGTTTGTGACCCTCGAGAATGCCATAGCTTTTGCCCAAGAGGTTGCGCAAAACACAAACCTCAAAAAACGTGAGGTTGGAATTTTTGAAGCGCCAATGCCAAACTATTTCAAACCACTCGAGGCGGCTGGCGGTGTGAAAGACGGCAGAACGGCTGTGATTTTGGAACTCGAGGAACAGACAACACCAACTTTGGAAACTCGAGCCTTGGAGCTGGCTGGAACGCTCGATTACTTCAACCCGCACGCCACTTACCACCACTCGAGTTTTGCACTTTCAGACTTCACCTGGAATCACACCACGCTCTGGGCGATGAAAGCAGAACATACCT
>JANLWR010000801.1:0-9681 GCA_031364625.1 Deinococcales bacterium
CAGTTCAGATTCACTTGGGCTTAGGCATACGAGAACGGCTTGGAATTGTTTGAAAGTTACCCCGTTTTCACGCTGCCAACTGGCAACAACACGAATCAATCCTTCAGATAAGAGATGGTTTTTTTCACCTGGTTGTCCATCCCAAACGCTTTCTTCTGTAAAAACATGGGGCAAGGAATTTACATCTCGATGACGGTACGAATCCCAAATTGAGAAACCACCATTGGGATGATTTTGAATAAGTATGCCGTCATACGTTTTTGCTATCCTTGGGCGTTTGTTGATCTCATCTAATTGTGATTGTTTTGCTATGTTGACCCAATTTTGTTTTTGATAATCGAATTCATAATTTTGTAAACTTACTTTATTTTTCACAAAGTATGAAAATTCCACCTGTGCGATTTTTCCATGTATTGGGCGTACCATACTACCAATTGTTAATTTGGGATTGATTTCTTGCGACCATAACCGTGTCATAGCAAACCAAGCACAATCCAAAATAAAACTTTTCCCCAACCCGTTATCCCCCGTAATCACATTCAAACGGGGCGCAAACTCGAGTTTCATTTCTGGGGCGGGTCCAACATTTTTCAGGTGCAGCATCTCGAGCATGACCCATTCTAGCAGAGGGTTAAACTACCCTCATGCCCCTTGAGCGTGAATTAAAACTAACCGGCGACCTTCCTGACCTTTCAAACGTGACAAGCATCGCGGGTCATGCCCTCAAATTCTCGCATCTCGAGCGGCAACGGAACACGTATTTTGATACCAAGGACGCGAAACTTCGGGCGTTATCGTGGACGTTGCGCTTGCGGAAACTCGAGGGTGATGATGCGGTGTTTACCTTAAAGGGCGCGAGTCAGACCAGTGATGGTTTTGCGACGCGTGAGGAACTCGAGGAGCGGGTGAGTGGAGCGACTTCAATTCGGGATTTGACTGATCCTGAAATGCTGGCGCGAATCTCGAGCGTGACTGAATTAAAAAACTTAATGCCGCTCCTGACGTTCGAGACAGAACGGCGGGTGTTTGATCTTGAGGGTGTGGGCGAGTTGGCGCTCGATGCGGTGAAGGTTTTGCGGTTCGATGGCAGTGTTGCCGAGGAATTCACGGAACTCGAGTTGGAGCTTCTGGATTCTGTAACCCAGGAGGATATTGCGCCTGTGGTGGTTGCTTTGAAGCGTATGGGAAACCTTGAGCCAAGCAGCATGGGGAAATTCTCGAGGGCGCTTATGGCGTTGGGATTCTAGCGTTTGTAAATTGCATACAATCTCAAGTTTTGGGTTTGTTGGCTTGTGATTTGATGTTCTAATCATTGTTTCGTTATGCAAACAGGATTGTATACAGCGTAAAGATTTTCAGGTTTAAAGTCTTTGTTGTGATTTTCACAAGCGGATTTGACCTGTCCTGCTCGAGATTTCAATAGTTGACAAGATTTGTCATGATTGACTTGGTATACCAAAATTGTGTATGGTTTTTACATCAAGGCATCGTCTCAGGAGCAACGCGCTCGAGGCGATTTTTTCACAAAATGGCTAGCCTGAATCATTTTGCTTCACGGAGGGATGTTTATGACGCAACTCGAACGCAAGCGCCCTAAGTTTGAAACTCTTTACCGCAAAGCCGAACGTGCGCGGTTGCAACTGACCATTCCAAATGCCCTGAACGAACCGATTGGACACGATGCCTGCGGCGTGATTGGCACCATTCGCAAAACGGGTGTGCCAACCCACGGCAACGTCAAACGGGCGCTCGAGGCACTGACCCAAATGGCGCACCGCAGCGGTGAGGTGCGCGGCGAGGGCGACGGTTGCGGCATCATGACCGACATTCCCCGCAAACTCTGGAAAGCCTGGTTTACTGATGCTGGGTTGGATGTCGCAAGTGTTGATGACACGGGGTTTTTCGTGGCGCATTATTTTATCCCCGTTTCGATCAGCCCCCGAGACGTGCTCGATCATGTTCGCGCCCAGGGTGGTAAGTTTGGTGTGCGGGTCATGCTCGAGCGGCGTGGGCAAACGCACGGCAGCGTGCTGGGTCCCGTGGCGGCATTGACCGAACCCGTGTTTTATCAGGTTGCGGGCATTGTGACCGGCGCGAGCGATATTGAGCGTGCCGCAAATCTTTTCAAGCTCGCGCTCGAACTCGAGAAAGCCACACCAGTTCATGTGGTTTCGCAAAGCACGCACACCGTGGTTTACAAGGTGCGCGGCGCGGCTGACATTTTAGACCGCTATTACCCCGAGTTGCGCCGCCCCGATTTCGAGAGCGTCGCGACCATCGGGCACAACCGTTACAGCACCAACACCATGAGCACCTTCGAGCAGGTGCAGCCATTCAGCCTGCTCGGTCACAACGGCGAGATCAACACGATTGAACGCCTGCGCCGCGAGTGCGAAAGTTTGAATGTGCCACTCACGGGCGGCTCGGATTCGCAAGACCTCAACCGCGTGCTCGAGGGTTTGATGCACGTGCATGGTTTGTCACTGCTCGAGGCGATAGAAATGTGCTGTCCGCCCGTGGTGGGGGAGATCAAGACGTTTTCGCCAGCGCTGCAAGATACTTATGTTGGTTTGCGTCAGGCGCTTGGACCTCTGGCTCAAGGACCTGCCGCATTGGTGCTTCGTCACGGTGCAGAGTGTGCCTTTAGCGTCGATGCGCTCGGCTTGCGTCCGCTCTGGTTTGGCGAAACCGAAAAAGAATTTTTCTGGTCGAGTGAACGCGGTGTGCTGCCGTTGGGTGCGTTCGTCAACGACCCGCGCCCACTTGCCCCAGGCGAGAAAATGGCGGTAACATTGCGTGCGGGCAGCATTCAACCGATGCCGCACCATGAGGCGCAGCGCATTTTGCTCGAGCGGATTCACAACCGCGAAGCCGTCAATTTGGGCGCTCGAGTTCATCTGGCGGGTCCTGTAATGGATGCAAAAAAACCTGTTCCAGCCGAATTTGATCGCCCCGAACATACAAGTGGCGCGTTGACGGCAATGGGCTGGGAAAAATGGGATGAAGAATATGTGCGGGCACTGTCTGACCGTGGCGTTGAGCCAATCTCGAGCCTTGGGTACGACGGTCCAATTGCGGCATTGCGTGATCCAAAGCCCAATCTTGCCGAGTTCATGAAAGAAACCGTGGCGGTGGTCACCAACCCTGCGGTGGACCGTGAACGCGAGATCGAACAATTTTCGACCCGTAGCGTCATGGGTCGTCGCGCATTGCCAAACGGCAAACTTGGCGGCAACGTGATTGAACTGATCGCGCCAGTGTTACCAACCACCGCCGCCGTGGCAGCCAAAGCAGGCACATTGACGGTCGCGCAACTCGAGTCACAACTGATCGGCAAACGCGTGGCGATGGAGCGCCTGGTCAACAACAACTTTGGCGAACCGCTCGAGAAAAGCCTTGACCGCCTGCGCGAACGGGTGCTTGAGGCAGCAAAATCGGGTGCGGAATTGATCGTGCTCGAGGATTTGGGGATTTTGAAGGCGGGCAACATGCCGATTGATCCCACGCTGGCGATAGCCGAGGCGAACAAGGCGCTCGAGGAACTTTCACCCGAGGGTGTGACGTACCGCCGTTTGACCAGTTTGGTTGTCTCGAGCGGTGCGATACGGAATTTACACGACATCATGATTTTGCTCGGACTTGGCGCGGAAGCGGTCGAACCGTGGATGATGTTCGATATTTTCGCCCCCGACGCCGAACGCGCCGAAAAGCTGCTTTCGGGCTTGGTCAAAGGCATCGAAAAGGTCATGAGCACGATGGGCATTCACGAGATTCGCGGCTATGGGCGGGTATTTGCCGCCATCGGCTTAAAGCCAGACCTGGCAGACAAACTTGGTGTGAAAAGCTTTTTGGCATCCGAAAACGCTGGGTACGGACTCGAGGAACTCGAGCAAACCATGTCTGAGCGCCGTCACCAATGGCAGTTGGGTGCTGCCAGCTTGGCTCGAGATGCACGCCTCAACACCAGAATTTACAAGCACGTTCTGGCAGCCAGCACGGGCGAAATCTCGCACAGCGATTACACCGGACGGGTGCGCAGCCTCGAGCTTGATTTTCCTGTTGCCGCACGCAATTTGCTCGAGGTCAAGGGCTTGGAAGGTCCGAGCACCGAAGACGAAATTCGCATGGCGGAAGAGATTGACATTTCGGCTGGCAAACACGCCCTGCCATTTGTCATTAGCGCCATGAGTTTTGGCTCGCAGGGCGAAACCGCCTTCCGTGCGTACCCGGAAGCCGCCAAACGCCTCGACATGGTTTCCATGAACGGCGAGGGCGGCGAGATTGCCGACATGATCGGCAAGTACGTGCGCTGGCGCGGTCAGCAGGTCGCCAGTGGGCGTTTTGGTGTCTCGAGCGAGATGCTGAACAGCGCGGGTTTTATCGAAATTAAAATTGGTCAGGGCGCAAAACCTGGCGAGGGTGGACATCTTCCTGGTAGCAAAGTAACCGTCAAGGTGGCTCATGCGCGTCACGCGACGCCTGGCGTGGATTTGATCTCGCCGAGCAACAACCACGACCTTTACAGCATCGAAGACCTGGCACAACTGATCGAAGAACTGAAAACCATCAACCCTTACGCCAAGGTTTGCGTCAAAGTCCCAGTCGTTCCAGAAATCGGCACGATTGCCGTCGGCATCGCCAAAGCGGGTGCGAACGTCATCACGCTTTCGGGCTTCGAGGGCGGCACGGGTGCGGCTCGAGCGCACGCGCTGAAGTACGCGGGATTCCCAGCCGAATTGGGTTTGCGCCGCGCCCACCGTGCGCTGGTCATGGCTGGCATTCGGGACAACGTCGAACTCTGGGTGGACGGCGGCATGAAAACTGGGCTTGACGTGATCAAAATGGTCTGCCTCGGTGCGAACCGTGTCGGCTTTGGCACGGTCGCCATGAGCGCCATCGGTTGCACAATCTGTCGCGGTTGCCAACTCGACACTTGCCACGTCGGTATTGCCACCCAGGTCGAAACCCAGGAGGAAGCCGACCACAAGGGCATGAAGCGCTGGGTCCCAAGGGAACTGGACACCGCCACCGAAAACCTGGTGCGTTTCTTCAGTGGCATGGCGTCCGAGGTTCGTGCCATGATCGCCACACTGGGTTACGAGCGCCTGCAAGACATGGTTGGGCATGTGGAACACCTGGGTCAGTTTATTCACAAGGACAAGCTCGATCTGGCGTACCTGCTCGAGGAAGTCGAACCGCTGGCGCTCCCGACCCAAACCGCCAGGGTGATTCGCAAACCACTCAACAGCCTGACCAGAATGCTCTCGAGCTGGATCACCGAAGCGGCAGTCGGCGGTGACGAAAATGTGATGTACCAAGACGGACCCGTCGCCAGCGCCGACCGTGCGCTGGGCACGCACCTTTCGGGCGAACTCAGCCGCCGCAAGAACGACCCGAAAATGAAACTCGGGCGAGCCAAACTGTACTTTGATTCGGGCAGCATTCCAGGCAACGGCTTGGGCGCGTTCAACGCCCAAGGACTCGAGATTCTGGTGGACGGCGGCGCTCAAGACGGTGTCGGCAAGGGCAGCATCGACGGTAAGATTGTGATTCTAAAAGGCTTAAACGACCAAGGCACTCGGGTTGACGGCAGCGTCGGCAAGAGCTTCGCTTACGGCGCCATCGGCGGCAGCTTCATTGTGCAAGGTGATGCCGACTCGAGGTTCTGCATTCGGCTTTCGGGCGCGGACGTGGTGCTCGGCGGCGAGGTCAAAAAACCGCTCGAGGACAGTCTGGGAATGCTGGCATCTCGAGCCAACGCCAAAGGATTTGCCTTTGAATACATGACCAACGGGCGCGTGGTGGTGCTGGGCGATGCGGGTCCCTGGATTTGCTCGGGCATGACCGGCGGCGTGGTCTACCTGCGTTACAACCCCGCATTGGGCTTGGATGATGCCGCGCTCGAGCGACGACTCGCCAAAGGTGCGCTGGTGAAAATTCATAAGCTTGGACAAAAAGGCGTTGCCGACATCCGCGAGTTGCTGGGCGAATATCACAATGCACTGATTGCCAGTGAACAAGCCGATGCCGCACGCCGTATTGCCGAATTGCTGGTAGACCCTAGCAATCACTTTAGAATGGTTGTGCCTGCCAATCAACAGGTGGATGCCAGCGTTTCGACAGAGTAAATCTCGAGCAGGGCTACAGCATCTCGAGCGTGAAACTTTACGCTCGAGGTTTTCTTTTTTTCGGGGTTTGTTTTGCTTCAATGCCTGCAATTAAAAGTTCCAAACCAAATTCAAAACTTTGCGAAAAAGGATGATCTTCCAAATCGGGCATCAGGCGTTCAACATTGGACAATGGTTCTGAATTTGGCTGCAAGGTGATTCCAGAGACGGGTTTGGATTCGGTGTTGGCTTCCAGCAAGACAAATCCTGTGATAAAAGCAAACAGCGTGTCGCTGGCTTGAATCGTGGTCTTAACTTCAAACCCTGCCTCGAGCAAACTGCCCAAAATCAGGTCAATGATTTTGGTGATGCCGTGAATCTGGTGGCTCGAGGCGATCAGGCTTGGCATGATGCGCGGGTGGCGTGCTGCCAGGGCGCGAAATTGGCGTGCCAGGTTTTTCAGGGTATCTTGCCAGTTTTTTTGAGGTTCTGCGGCTTCAAAAAATTCGGTCAATATGGCGTCAAACACGCCATGAATCAGGTCTTGTTTGTTCGGAATATGGTGGTAAATCGCCATTGGGTCAACACTTAAAATTTTGGCGAGCGAACGCATGGAAAGTTGCTCGAGTCCATCTTGTTCGATGAAATCGATGGCGGTTTGGTGAATCAATTGAACCGAGAGTGGAGTGCGGGCTTTGATCTTTGCCACGGAGTCATCTTGACATAATTCTACAGCGTAGAGTAATGTTGATTAATTCTACGTCGTAGAGTTTAATTTGAAGCCCTCAATGACAGCCATTTCTCAGTTAGGTCAATACAAGATTAGCAAAGGAATTGATATGACACAAACCCTCGTCTCAAACTCCACCCAACGCCTTTACTGGATCGCCATTGGACTTTTCGCACTCTTGTTCGGCGGCTCGGTCATCCTCAGTTTGTCAGACCTAAACGAATCCTACAAGGAATACCGACACCTCGAGTTTCCTGCCTGGTCGGTGTTCTTTAACCTTTCTGGCAAAGTGCTTGGGCTTGCCGCTATTTTTTACAACAAGTCCAGAACCCTGAAGGACTTTGCCTTCGCTGGGTTTTTGTTTGACCTGCTGCTCGCTTTGGGTGGGCATATTGCCCAAATGGAAATCAAGGTTTTGCTGGCAGTTTTTGGTTTGGTGATCTGGGCATTTGCTTTTGTCATGGATCGAAAAATGTACCCAGTAAAGGATTGAAACCTTAACTTATTTTCAATTTTGCTCGAGCCTGATCTACAAGTCAGGCTCGGGTTTTTTTGATGGTTTTCAGAATTTGGCGCTAGACTACTTTTATGCCTAACACTCGAGAATTCAATGCCACAAGGTTGAAACTTGAGTGTCGTTTGTTGGGAGCACCAAAGTTGTTGCTGGATGGTACGGAATTGGATGTCCGTTACCGAAAGGTCATTGGTCTTTTTGCGTTTTTGGCGCTCGAGGGTTTGACCTCACGCGCTCGGCTGGCGAGTTTGCTGTGATCCGAAGTCACCGATGATGCCGCCAGACGAAATTTACGGCGTGAATTGCACCGTCTGAAAAATGATCTGCCAGCTTTGAACGACCATCTCGAGGTTTCTGAAAGCAGTTTAAGTCTGCGGTCTGGTTTTCAAACTGATGTTCGATTTTTTGAGCGCTCGCTCGAGGCTGGGCAGAGGGACACTCGAGGTTTCTGAATGCAATTGCCGAATTTGTCTTGCTGGCTTTGGAGGATATACCAATCCTCTTGGCGGACGATTTACAATTTTTTGACAGTGCCAGTTTTGAAGCCGCGCTGTTCCTTGCGGGGCGATTTATTGCTCGAGGGTTTCTGGTGTGGGGATTCAGGCGATCTGCTGCAAGGTGGCGACATGACTGGTGGGTGAAGTTCCGAATTGCCTGCGATACTCCCGACTGAACTGCGACGGGCTGACATATCCCACCTCGAAGGCTGCTCTGGCGGCATCCATCTTCTGCGTCAACATCAGACGTTGCGCTTCTGAGAGCCGCAGCGTTTTCTGGTATTGCAGGGGACTCATGGCGGTCACCTCCTTAAAGGAACGGTGGAAAGCCGAGCTGCTCATCCCCACATGCTCCGCCAGTTCGCCAATGTTCATGGGCTGATTGAAGTGGGTTCCCAACCACCTGATCGCCCTGGCAATACGCTGACTTTGACTCCCCACCACCATCTCGCGCAGCCGTTGCCCTTGCGGACTCGTCAGCAGGCGGTACAGAATTTCTTGCTGAATGAGCGAGCCAAGAATGGGAATGTCACGCGGGGTCTCGAGGATTGCCAGCAGTCGTCTGAAGGCATCCAGTAGTTCAGGTGTGTTTTCGCCTAAGACCATCGCTCGGTGGGATTCACTGCGACCCACGGGCGGCAGGTCCTGATTGAGCAGCAGCACAGACAATGCCGTCATGTCCAACATGAGCATGATCGCCAGAAACGGTCTTTCAGGGCTGGCTTCCACAATCTGCGGGGTCACGGGCAGGTTCGCCGAGGTGAGCAGAAAATACTGACGATTCATCAGGAAAGTCTCTTCGCCGAGCGTGACGCGTTTTTGCCCACTGACCACCAACGTGACATTGGGCTGATAGAGACAAGGTTCTTGTGGGGTGAGTCTGACGCGGCGGTGGAGTGACAACGCAGGAAAGGCTGTGTTTAGGTCTTCAGCTTGTCCAAGTTGTCGGGTCAGTTGGATTGCGAGCGACTCCATCACGGTCTGAACTCCACTGGTAGAAAAGTGAACAGCATTTGAGGGCATGGTCATGGCAAGTTTAGGTCATCCTCGTGAACTGGTTTGGTTGAACGCAAATTTGGCAGCAGACTCAGTGAGCCGTGAAGCCACCGTCTACGGGTAGAGCCACCCCAAGCACAAAACTGGCTGCAGGGCTGCACAACCACAGCACAGATGCAGCGACCTCCTCTGGTCGCCCGAGACGACCAATTGGCTGATCGCGCATGACCTCCTTCATCAGTTCAGGCTGATTCTCGATCATGTCCTGAGCCATTGGAGTATGAATCACCCCCGGACAGACCGCATTGATACGAATACCAAGCGAGGCATAATCCATCGCAGCACTCTTGGTCAGACCGATCACGCCATGCTTGCTGGCATGATAGGTGGCACGACCTGCCTGCCCAACCAGTCCGCCGAGTGAGGAACAATTCACAATAACCCCGCTCCCCTGGGTACGCATCTGACGCAGTTCGTGCTTCATGCACGCCCAGACACCTCTCAGGTTGATGGCGGTCACCTGGTCAAAGCTCTGCACCGATTCATCCGTAGCGTGACCCGTGAACCCGACGATTCCGGCATTGTTGAACGCCATGTCCAAACGTCCAAACATGTTGACAATGCGCTCCATCAGGGCAATAACTTGTCCTTCGTTGGCAACATCGCATGGAAAGCCAAAGACTGGATGCCTCGCCGAGGATAGGCGTTCAGTCGCGGCTTGGAGCGAGCGCTCGTTGATGTCACAAAGCACAACCGTGGCTCCGGCTTCAACGAAGGCTTTGGCGGTGGCGAACCCAATCCCTGTTTCGGCACTGGCTCCGGTGATGAGCGCGACTT
>JANLWR010000847.1:0-2203 GCA_031364625.1 Deinococcales bacterium
GGGTTGAATTGATTGATGGTTTGATTCTCGAGGTTGCCCCAATGAACGATTTGTATTACAAATGGCTTTTGGAACTACACGACGTACTTTTCCTCGCATTGCAAGGCAAAGCCAGGGTCAGTCAACAAACACCAATCAAACTCGAGATCAGCAACACCAAACCCCTGCCAGATTTCACGATCATTCCACTCGAGCGGTACTCTGGGAATGTACCAGACCCGATTGAAGCAGCTTTGGTCATTGAAATCAGTGACAGCACCCTCGAGACGGACAAAGGCATTAAGTTGCAACGCTATGCCCAAGCTGGCATCAAAGAATACTGGGTTGTGGATGCCAAAGCCGAAAAGCTCGAGGTTTACCGCGAACCAGAAGGCAATGAATACCGCAGCAAACAAACTTTTGACAAGGGTAAAACAGTCACAATGCTCGAGTTTGCGGATGTTCCCATTCGGTGGTGGATATAGCAAATGGGTGAGAACAAACACCTTCACAACCGCATCAAAGGACTGAGCATTCCACTTCAAGAACACCTCGAGAAAATTGCGCTCGAACGAAGCAAACCACAACCCAACACTGGTTTAATAATGCACTGGGAAAAGGAGGTACGCGCATGGCAACAAGAAATACTTCGGCTCGAGGAACGACTGAAACGCAAACGATAGAACAAGCAGTCATGCCGCATCACTTTGAAGGTCAGAACACGTTATGGGACGAACTTGCTGACGAAGCCGTGCACTACCTCGAGTTAATCAAAGCCTTGAAGCAATTGCCCGTCAACCACCCAGACCGTGACATTCTCGAGACTGCCTTGTACGGATCACTGGCGCATCTCGAGGTGCATTCACGGGAGATGAATGAAACGATTCGGCTCGAGTTAGAGGAAGAAACATGAATCTCGAAACTATGTTTTCAAACTCCACTTTTGCAAGTGACTTTGATCCTCAACGTGCATATTATTCTCGAGCTATGCCATTAAAACTCGAGGAAATTCAAAACGAAATTCGGCAACTCAAAATCATTGAACAATTGCAACTGATCGAATTTTTAGGAAATCAGTTGACCATGCAAATCCCAAATCTCGAGATGGCTTTCAGTAACGATATGGTCATGAAAATACGAAATGGTGAATGGGAAATTTTGAACGCCGACATTGATCCACTTTTTAGCACTGAAGAAGATGGAATATTTATGCACCCATCACGTTTTAAAGATTTTATGTTTGACATGAACAAACCCGAAAAACAAAAGCAACAATCGTAGGGTGCGCCCCGCGCACCGCCAATCAAACCAATCCCAATTCAAATAAAATGACAAACACCCCATGCCAAACTACCGCCGCGCTCGAGAAGCAACCACGTACTTTTTTACCGTGGTCACCGAAAATCGCGCCAAAATTCTCCTCGAGCCTCACGCCAGAAACGCCCTACGAAATGCGATGCGCGAATGTCAAAACAGTTACCCATTCACAACCGAAGCCATTGCGTTACTTCCAGATCACATTCACACCATCTGGACTTTACCCGACACGGACACCGATTACTCGAGACGCTGGAGTTTCATCAAACGCCGTTTCACACAAATGTACTTGCAAACAGGCGGACTCGAGCAAGACATTCGCAAATCCAAACAAAAACGCCGAGAACGCGGCATCTGGCAACGCCGATTCTGGGAGCATGAAATCAAAAACGACCTCGAGTTTGAACGCTACACCGATTACATCCACTTCAACCCTGTCAAACACGGACTCGCACGCTGCTCGAGCGAATACCCACACACCACCTTCCACCAATTTGTTGGGCGCGGTATTTACCCCAACAACTGGGGTTGTTTTGAGCATCCACCCACCCTTCCTGAAACCCTCGAGACTGGCGAGTAGGGTGCGCCGTGCGCACCAGTTTATGGGGGATGGCTGTGGTGCGCGAGGCGTACCCTACAAACTCGAGAACCAAAAAACCTCTTATTTTAGGAGGAATAATGCTTAAAGCAATAAAATCTGGGAATGGCTGGGTGGGGATTTTTATAGGTTTTTTGATCGCTGGAATATTTTATTTTTTTAGTTTGAGTAGTAAAGAGCCAGTCTATTCTAAAAAATCCGTAAATTATATTTCAGATTTTTCTTCAACATTGAGTGACTTAAGTGTATTTTATAAAGGACAAAAAGTAAAAAATTTAACTCGAACTAAACTAATCTTCGTAAATTTTG
>JANLWR010000850.1:0-1775 GCA_031364625.1 Deinococcales bacterium
TCTCGGGCAATGAGACGATTTAAGCGATTTGTGTCAATTGCCCAAAATCCAAATCTTCAAACAGATCTGGCAGGTTTAGCTCGAGTGATGTTGGAGATTTCGCTCGGATTTGTTCAATTGCAGTTTCGACTCTTGAAGCGAGTTCTTGATGCTCAAGTCGTTGATGTAGTTTTTTTAAACGTTCTAAGACTTGATGAGTTCGTTTGACATCGTGTTGTTCCAGTGCCTGTTCAAGATGTATTTTTAAAATATTTCTGTAGTCTTCAAATGTTTTCCTGAGAGAATCAATGTCGCCAACCTGTTCAAACAGTTCCAAAGCAAGTTCAATTTGGTCAAGGTCATTTTTGAGCCGTCCCAGGTGGTTCATTGCTAAAGCTTGGATGGATAATTCTCCTGCAAGAGATGCTTTCCCAACAGCTTCACGGTAGGATCTTTCCGATTCAGTCAAGCGTTCAGTGCTTTGATACACGATGCCAAGATTGATCTTCAAACGAGCAGATAGGTCAGTTAAACCTGCATTATCTACTAGGGTTTCAGCTTGTTTGTAATAATGTTCAGCTTGTACCCAATCTTTGCGACTTTCACTAATCCTGCCTAAATTAAATAAAATCCGTCCCTCGAGCGGTAAATTCCCAATCTCGAGTTTTGCCAAGCCTTCAAGCGCGGTTTTGTAGGTGTTTTCAGACTCGAGCAGGATCGATTCAACGATCTCTATGGGTTCGTTTGACCTCTGCATGTTGTCCGCAATTTTTCCAAGATCAGTCGCCTGGTTGTTCAACGCTCCAACGAAGCGGTGCTGATCGCCCACAGCTTCATACAACCCTGCCGCTTTCTTAAAACTCGAGATTGCATCAGAAAATTCTCCATTTGAGCTTGAAACCCAACCGACGGTGTTGTAGGCAGTGGCTTTCGCCCATAAATCACCTGAACCATTGTTGAGGACAGATTCAGCAACAAGTTGCGCTTCGGCAATTTTGCCCGCCCGCCATAACAACCCAGATTTTAATGCCATGATTCTCGAGGTTTGGCATAAAATTGCCAGGTTCTGCACGGTCTCCAACGCCTCTTTGAAACGTCCTGAACGCTCGAGCGCATAGGCGTACAAGAATGTGCTTTCGGGTTCTGGGTCAATGCCCGTCACGCGTTCGGCGCTGCGAACTTCCTCGAGCAGTGCAATCACTTTGGCAAACTCGAGGTGGTTCATGAGCATCTGGGCTTGATTGCAGTATGCGGTTCTGGCTTTTGCCATGTCACCCAAACCACCAAAGCCTTGGGTGTCGTGGTAAATGCGATTGTAAAGTAAAAACGCATCTTCGGGCGGGGTCGCTCGAGCCATCGCAATCACCAACTTTGATCGTTCGCTGGGGTGCGTTTCAAGCCAACTCGAGGCGAGTTCTGGTGTTAAGACCCGAGCGTTTAGGTCAATCAGTCCTGCCATCAGCAGGGTTTCTTGGGCTTCGGCAAGTTCGGTCAAGGTAAACTCGAGCGCGTTGCGAATGATTGAAAGATTGGGTTGGGGTTGCAAACTGAGTGCCAGGAAAACACTGCGTTGTTTTGGGGTTAAATCATCAATCCCAGCTTTCAAACTGCGCTCGAGATTCTTCTGGAAATCACTCTTGGTGCTCAAAAGCAAGCGTTGCAACCGTGCCAAGTTGACAGGCTCGAGTTCGGGCGCTTCGGGCAGTTGATAGGCTCGTTCTGCCAGCGCTCGAGCGGTTTGGATTCTGTCCTCGACTAGGCTTGATTCGGCAAGTGCCAACATGGCAACTTGGGCT
>JANLWR010000864.1:0-1751 GCA_031364625.1 Deinococcales bacterium
CCAATTTCACGGTAATAAGGGTTCATGATCGCACGGCAATGTACGGGGCTGCGCAACCACCAACGCATGGCACGACACGCACCGCCTGAACCCTTAAAAATAATTTCGGACATCCTGGCAAATTTGTACCCACCCCGTGGCACTCGAGAACGCGGTCCAACACCGCGAAAATAATGCGAGACAAAACCATAACGGTTCATGTTTGAAGCATGACCTCGAGCGGCAACCGCCAGCAAGTTATTGCCTCCAAGTCGAGCCAGCCGCACACCGCCGCCACCTGCGCAACGCAGACCCGAAGCTCGAGCTTGATTGATCAGGATTTGCAATTGGCTTGTACCACTGCGGCGCACTCGAGCATCGGCAAAACCCGAAAAAAGCAAGACGCAAGCCAGGAATGTCAGTAATTTCATGGATTGAAGTTTAAACCGAAGAGCACTCAAATTTCAAACTCGAGAAACCTGTGCCACACGACTCGAGTGCATATTGTTGACGAATACTGAATACCGTGCTATTCTTTATCTATCAGCGCCTGGAAAGGGCGCGTTTTTTATTTTTGGACAACTCGAGATCGATTCTTACTGATGTTTCCAATTATCGCCGTCAGAAGAGTTGGGTGACAAGCCAAGAATATCGCCGTCGGTGGTCACACCCAAACCAAGCACGGTGCGGTTGGCATAGGCAAAATACGCCGTAATTTGGTTCACCTCGAGAATCTCACCATCACTTAAACCAGCAGCCCGCAACTCGAGAATCAGATTTTCGTTGACGCTCGAGGGTTGAAGCGTCAGGGCTTGGGCATAATCCAGTATTGCCTGTTCTCGAGGATCAAAAACACTTTTAAAATTGTTTTGCTCGAGTGCGAGCCGCATATTTTGGCTGCGAGCATCGTCGTTTAATAAGCGTTTTAGACCGTTAAAGTGATGTTCAACGCAGTAGCTGCATTTATTGAGCAAACTGACGTAAACACCTACCGTCTCGAGCAACCATTTTGGTATTGTGTTGCTGGTGTGATGCAACACGTTTTTGTACAACACCATATGCCCCTCGAGCGTATGAGGTCGCAAGCTGTGAACCAACATGATGTTGTCCACGTTGTCGTTTGGTCCTTTGATGCGGTCGTACAAGGTTTTCAGTTTGCCTTCGGCTTCAAGGTACGGCACGAATTTAATCCAGCTTTTCCAGTCATTCATGGGTTACTTTCTTTAGGCGGGAAAACCTTGTCCCTTGCCAAGGCTTGAAGGTTCTTCGGGTGTCGTGCTCGAGTCATCATCGGGCAGTTGTTTGCCTTCAAGCAGCATTTGAAACTCTTCGGCGTTCAGGGTTTCACGAATCAGGAGTTCGTCCACCACTCGCATCATCAGATGACGGTGTTGCTCGAGCAGTGCTTTGGCATTCGCGTAACAGGTCTCGAGAATGGTTTTGACTTCCAGATCCATCGCTTTGGCGGTGGCATTGCTGTACTGACGGTTTTCTATCCCCATGCCCAAGTAATTCTGGTTCTCTTCGATCAATGTCACATGCCCCAGGGTTTGGCTCATGCCCCATTCGCCCACCATTTTACGAGCCAGTTGCGTGGCTCGAGCGAAATCGTTTTGTGCGCCGGTGGTGACATCGCCAAACTCGATTTCCTCGGCGGCTCGACCCGCCATAAAGACCGTGATGTGCTCCAAGATTTGATTGCGGGTCAGGTGGTCTTGTTCGCTTGGCATGGTTTGCATAAAACCATTCTCGAGACCTGTTACGCGAATGCC
>JANLWR010000181.1:0-3261 GCA_031364625.1 Deinococcales bacterium
CATCCTCGAGTCGGAAGGTTTTGAAGTCACGGTCTCCGACACGCTCGACACCTACCTCGAGACTGAATTGATGCAGGCGCAGGATTTGATCGTGCAGGTATTCACCATGAGCACGATCACACCCGAACAAGAACGCGGCTTGCTCGAGACGATCAAAGCTGGCACGGGTTTCGCGGGTTGGCACGGCGGCATGGCAGATGCGTTTCGCAACAACACCGAATATCAATTTATGGTTGGCGGGCAATGGGTCGCGCACCCGGGCAACATCATTGATTACAGCGTCAACATCACCTCGAGCGACCCGATAGTGGCGGGATTAAACCATTTTGCCATGCACTCCGAGCAGTATTACATGCACGTTGACCCAGGCAACGAAGTCCTTGCCACGACCACCTTTAACGGCGAGCACTGCGAGTGGATTGCAGGCACGGTCATGCCTGTGGTTTGGAAACGGCGCTGGGGCGCTGGGCGCGTTTTTTACAGTTCACTTGGACACGTGCGCAGCGATTTTGACGTTCCTGAGGCTACGGAAATTCAAAAACGCGGAATGCTCTGGGCGGCACGGTAAAATCTCGAGCGTTCATGCACTCATGCCTTCATTTCTCGAGTTAAACTACAAATCATGACTCAGAATTACGATGATTTGACAGCCGAAAACATTTACGACGTGGATGCGATCAAATGGAATTACTTTGAGCGCGATGTTCTGCCGTTGTGGGTTGCCGACATGGATTTTTTACCCGCGCCAGAAATTGTGGCGGCGTTAAAGGCACGTCTGGATTCTTGGTTGGGTTACGAAAGCATGACGGGCAATCCAAAGCTGCTGGATGGCATTGTGTCGCACATGGCAAGCTTTGGTTGGACGGGTTTAAAGCCAGCAAACATCTGGCTGGTGTCGGGCGTCGTGCCAGGAATGTACGCCAGCGTGCTCGGACTCTCGAGCGCGAACGACGAGATCATCACCCAAACCCCGATTTACCCGCCGTTCATGAGTTCGATCAAAGACCACGGGCGTAAAATGCTCGAGAATAAAATGTTGATTGCGGACAACAAATGGATGATTGATTTTGACCATCTCGAGACGCTTGTTACACCAGGCACACGCATTTTGATGATCTGCAATCCGCACAATCCAACGGGACGGGTTTTTAACCGATCTGAACTCGAGAAACTGGCGGCATTTGTTTTAAAGCACCGTCTTTATGTCATCTCCGACGAACTCCACGCCAATTTGATCCTCGAGCCTGGAATGAAGCACATTCCGTTCGCTTCGCTCAGTTTAGAAATTTCAGAGCGCACCGTGACCATCACAGGACCGTGCAAAACCTTCACCACCGCAGGTTTGGGCATTGGTGCGGTCATCAGTACCAACCCCAAACTGCTCGAGCGGATTCAAGCTGCCACCAAAGGTTTGATGGGACATCCGAACATCATGTCCGAAACCGCATGGCTGGCAGGACTTGACCTGGGAATGCCCTGGCTTAAGAAAACAAAAGCGTATTTGCACGCCAACCGTGAATTCTTGGGTGCGTACCTGACCGAACACCTGCCAGAAGTGAAGTGCATTCTGCCCGAAGCCACCTACCTGGCATGGCTCGACTTTAATGCCTACCCGCAAGCGCCAGAAGTTCAAAAATTCTTGCTCGAGACTGCCAAAGTCGGTTTGAATGAAGGCACAAATTTTGGCGCGAGTTACACGGGTTTTGTGCGCCTCAATTTTGCCACCAGCCGCCAGGTCTTAACCCAAGCCCTCGAGCGAATCCGCTTGGCAGTGACGACATCAAAATAAACACAAAATGACTCGAAACATTTGGTCTGTTTGTGTTCCAACTTGTCCCAATAAAAAAGCGAACGTTCGTGCTATTATTTTTTATGACAAAAGGACAACAAACCCGCGATACGATCTTGCAAACGGCTACACAAATCGCCTCAAAAGACGGTTTAGAAGGTGTCAGTATCGGCAAACTTGCCGAGCAACTTGGCATGAGTAAAAGCGGTATTTTCGCGCATTTCGGCAGCAAAGAAGACTTGCAAACCGCCACACTTGACCTTGCTTGGGAAATCATGGCAGGACACTTATCAACTGCCAATACTGCCCCAGGACTCGAGCGACTTCGTGCCATGCTGAACGGTTGGCTTTTGTACCTCGAGCACAGTCCATTTCAAGGTGGTTGCGTTTTTATGGCAGCCAGTACCGAATTTGACGGACAACCAGGCAAGGTACGCGATCACCTCCTAAACCTTGTGGTCCATGCTGTGGGCGTACTATTCGAGCAGTTAAGTACCGCACAACATTTGGGTCATTTGCGAGGGGACATACCAGTGCCACAAATGGTTTTTGAATTACACGCGTTTTTGCAAGCTGCCAACAACGCATACCAACTGAGCAAAGATCCCCAATATTTTGAATACGCCCGTCACGCCATTGAACGCCACCTCAGCATGTGGCAAACCTCGGAGGTCTTATGAACATCCTGCGAACCGCCATGATTGGCAACGCCTTATTCTCGAGCCTGAGTGCAATGGGTTTCTTGTTATTGAAAGACACCATCGCCACAAGCACCAACATTCCAGCAATAGTGCTCGAGTTGATCGGACTGGGCTTGTTCGGATTTGTAGCCTTATTGTTGTACGGAATTTTTGGCGCACGACAAAAAACGGTTGGCACATTGGTAATTTGGCTTGATTTGGCTTGGGTGATTGGGAGCACTCTGGCATTGTTACTTCCACTGACCAGCAATGGACGAATAGGAATAGCTGTGCTTGCTGTTATGGTGACTGGGTTTGCACTTTGGCAACAACGTGGGATTGCCACAATGGGCAGGGCATGATGTCACAACCTCTTGTTCGACATATTCGCACTGCATCCCCAAAACAGAGCACTGGCGTCAGCAAAAAAGTTTTTAGCCAAATGCAACTCGAGAATGCTGGTGTTCACGGACCATTTTTAATCCACGCCGCCCAACCACCATTGTTGGCTGCACTTTGGGCATTGTTCCGTGAAACACAACTCGCCAGTGGTGTGCCTCGAGCGTATCAGGAAACCATTGCTTTGCTGGTCGCCCAAGAAAACCGTTGCCCGTGGTGTATCGAAGCTCACCAATTGGCACTCTATACTCAAAAACCCACTCCTGAAATTGTGGCATGGTTTAAGTCCAACCCCAACCCGCTTGAGGATTCTGTCATTGATGGATTCAGTCACAACGCCATGATTGCCCACCGTGCAGCCGTGATACTTTGGCAGTACATCAACCGCATGAC
>JANLWR010000871.1:0-1890 GCA_031364625.1 Deinococcales bacterium
ACCCTACTCGAGAATCATTCGCAGGTTCTCGAGCTTTTGACATGGTGGAGTAAAAACAAAAGACCTAACACAACTCGAGGGGTATTCACTGCGAATCGCATTACGTTTTGAACCCGATATTCGTACCTCATTTGGCTCTGTACATACGGCATCCTCGAGTGATATCGTGTGACGTTGAAATTCCGTCATTCTTTAATTCAAAACTTCAATCGTCTGTGACGCAATAAATAGAGGGGTCAACATGGATAAGATCGTGGTGCATGGCGCTCGAGAGCACAACCTGAAAGACATTACCCTCGAGCTGCCCAGAGACAAATTTATTGTCATGACCGGCGTTTCGGGTTCGGGCAAAAGTACGTTGGCGTTCGACACGATTTACGCCGAAGGGCAGCGCCGTTACGTCGAGAGTTTATCGGCGTATGCGCGGCAATTTTTGGGTTTGATGGAAAAACCCGATGTGGATGCCATCGAAGGGCTTTCACCAGCCATCAGCATTGACCAGAAAACAACCAGCCACAACCCGCGCAGCACGGTTGGTACGGTCACGGAAATCCATGATTACCTGCGTTTGCTTTACGCTCGAGCGGGCACGCCGTACAGCACTTTGACCGGGCGCAAAGTCGAAAAGCAGTCACCGTCCGAAATCACCGAGCGCCTGATGCGCCGCGAAGAGGGCACAAAAGCCATGATTCTCGCGCCGATTGTACGCGGACGCAAAGGCGAGTACCGCAAGATTTTTGCCGACCTCAAAAAAGACGGTTACGCCCGCGCAAGGGTGGACGGCACGATTTACGAACTCGACGAGGCGGCAAAACTCAAGCTCGAGAAGTACGAAAAGCACGATATTGACCTGGTGATAGACCGTCTGGTCATTAAAGCATCAGACCGCTCCCGCATTTCAGAATCGCTCGAGCTGGCATTGCGTAAAGGCGAGGGACTGGCGCGGGTTTTGTTTCCAGACCTCGAGATTGAAGAGTTGTACAGCGAAAAATTTGCCTGCCCCGAAGGTGGCGCGGTGCTCGAAGAACTCGAGCCACGGTACTTTTCTTTCAACAACCCTTACGGCGCGTGTCCGACCTGCACGGGTTTGGGAACAAAGTTTGAATTCGACGCCGAACGGATTATTGGCGATGACCGTCTGAGCATTGCCGAGGGCGCAATCACCCCCTGGAAGGGACGCGACGGCGAAACGATTTATTACTGGGACAGGCTTCGTGCGCTGTCCGAACATTTGGGTTTTGACCTCAAAATGCCCTGGAAAGAGCTACCCGAAAACATCCAGCATACCATCATGCACGGCTTGGATGAACCGTTCGAGATTGTCTACAAACGCAACGGCAAAGAAACCTTTCGCTTCAAAGGCGAGTACGAAGGCGTGATTCCAAACCTCGACCGACGTTTCAAGGACACCGAAAGTGAATACATCCGCGAAAAACTGGGCGAACTGATGCTCGAGAAACCCTGCCCAAGTTGCGCTGGCAGCCGTTACAAACCCGAGGTGCTGGCGGTACGCGTGGCAGGGCTGAACGTTGCCGAAGTTGGGCGCTTCAGCGTGCTCGAGGCGAAACGCTTTTTCATTGCGATGGGTGAGAACAACGCCGTGCCAGTTGGCGCAGAACTCTTAAAACGTCACAAGATCAAACTCGAGACGGTCGCCGAACCAAAAGAAATCAACGAATTAAACGGTTTCGGCTCGCAAATTGCCGCGCCAATCATCAGAGAAGTGCTCTCGAGACTCAGTTTTCTCGAAAATGTTGGGCTGGAATACTTGTCGCTTGACCGCAGTGCGAATTCGCTTTCTGGCGGCGAGGCGCAACGTATTCGGCTTGCAACCCAAGTCGGTTCGGGCTTGACGGGCGTGCTTTACGTGCTCGACGAACCCAGCATCGG
>JANLWR010000183.1:0-1628 GCA_031364625.1 Deinococcales bacterium
CAAGCCCAGCGAAATTACCGATTTCTGGCTCGAGCGACTGCTGGGACGCAAGCCCCACCCGCTCGAGATTCGGGATGATCTGATCAAGTTCTTGGCGGATGGTGGCGACTTCAACGAAGCCATCACCGATGATGACAACCTCAAATGGCGGGTTCAGAGCATTGTTGGCTTTATCTTGATGAGTCCAGACTTCATGTGGAAATAAAGGGAGAAAAATGCAACACATCAACCGCCGCGAATTTATGATGGGCTGCTCGGCAGCCATTGCCGCCATGACGGGTTCTAAACTCTCGAGCGTCGCCCTTGCCGATGCGACAGGTTCGCAGACACTCGTGACCGTGTTTTTGCGGGGTGGCTGGGATGCCCTGTCGGTGCTGCCGCCCCTGGACGGCAAAGACCGAGGTTATTACGAAGCCGCCCGTCCAACCTTAAAAGTGCCCGTCAAGGGCGAAAATAAGGCGCTCGAGTTAAACGCCCAGCTCGGTTTGCACCCATCTTTAGCGCCTCTGTTTGACCTGTACCAGGCTGGGCATTTGGCAGTGATTCCCGCCACTGGAATGCCCAGCAACACCCGTTCGCATTTTGACGCCCAAGAGTACCTCGAGCTTGGCACGCCCGACGCCCGAACCAGCCCGAGCGGTTGGGTAACACGTTTTTTGACGGGCACAAAATCAAATTCTGTCGCAGATTTACTCTCCGAAAGTTTGTCGCTGAACGATGAACTGCCAACCAGCGTGCGTGGCAACCTGAAAGCGGTGGGGTTTCCAAGTTTTGACGGTTTTCAACTGGCAGACGATGCCGAATACCGAAAATTTTTGGGAAACGCCTTAACCCGACTCTGGGACGGCGACCAATGGCTGCAACAGGCGGGCATGACCGCACTTCGGGCGGTGGACACCATCACCAAAATCAATGCCGGCGAGTACAAACCCGCCAATGATGCCAAATATCCCGAAGACAGCGAGTTTTCAAAGAGTTTGCAAACCCTGGCTCGAGTCATGAAAGCGGGGCTTGGCGTGCGGGCTGCCACCGTGGACTTGGGCGGTTGGGACACGCACCAATACCAGGGCGAGAAAGCCCAGGGTTATTTTGGTAATTTGCTTTCCGAACTGGCTCGAGGTTTGGCGGCGTTCTTTACCGACCTTGACGGTTTGCGCGGCACCACCACGGTGGTTGTGATGTCCGAATTTGGACGCCGTTTAGACGAGAACGCCAGCTACGGCACCGATCACGGTCACGGCAGCGCCATGCTGGTTTTGGGCGGCAGCGTGGCTGGTGGCAAGGTTTACGGCAAATTCCCAGGACTTGCCCCAGATCAACTCTTTGACCGTGCCGATTTGGCGGTCACCACCGATTACCGCACGGTGCTGCTCGAGGTCATGCAAAAACGCTTTGGACTTAAAAATTCGCTCGATGTCTTCCCGAATTTCAAACCAAGCGCGGCGCTGGGCATCATGAAATAAGGAATTGGGATTTAATAAAATCCCAATTTCGTAGGAAAGGGTGAACACAAGGTTCACCCCTACAGCACGGCGTTTTTCTCGTAGGGGCGCTGCTTGCGACCCAAGCCCGCAAGGTGCTGCTTTAAAGGTCAAGAAGCTGCGCCTTGCATTTACGGAAATTATTTC